>JBAUTD010000314.1:0-31897 GCA_049582045.1 Burkholderiales bacterium | reverse complement strand
GTTCATACGGGTTGCCGATCGCGGCCACGCCGCTCAGGCGCTGCGCCGCGCAGGTTTCGAGCCGAACGTGCTGCCGGACGGATCACTCGCCGTCGGCGCCGACCGGGCGCACGGTGTGGCGCTGGTGTTCGGCTAGCGACCGAGCTGCTTCGCGACGTCCACGGCGAAGTAGGTGAGGATGCCGTCAGCGCCGGCGCGCTTCATCGCCAGCAGCGACTCGGCGATGCAGGATTCGGGCAGCCAGCCTTTGGCAATCGCCGCCTGCAGCATCGCGTATTCGCCGCTCACCTGGTAGACGAACGTCGGCGCCTTGAACTCGTCCTTCACGCGCCGCACGATGTCGAGGTAGGGCATCCCGGGCTTGACCATCACCATGTCGGCGCCTTCGGCCAGATCGAGGCCGACCTCCCACAGTGCTTCGTCGGTATTGGCAGGGTCCATCTGGTAGGTTTTCTTGTCGCCCTTGCCCAGGTTCTTCGCCGAACCGACGGCGTCGCGGAACGGGCCGTAGAAACCGGATGCGTATTTGGCGGAGTAGGCCATGATGCGGGTATGGATGTGGCCTGCTTTTTCGAGCGCGGCGCGGATGCGCCCTATGCGCCCGTCCATCATGTCCGATGGCGCGACGATGTCGACGCCGGCCGCCGCCTGCGCAAGCGCCTGCTTGACCAGCACCTCGAGCGTGACGTCGTTGATGATGTAACCTGCAGCGTCCACCACGCCGTCCTGTCCGTGCGAGGTGTAGGGGTCGAGCGCGACGTCCGTCATGACGCCTAGCTCGGGAAAGCGCTTCTTCAGTTGCGCCACCGCGCGCGGGACGAGGCCCCGCGGGTTGTAGGCCTCGCGCCCATCGAGCGTCTTGAGCTTCTGCTCGATGACTGGGAACAACGCCAACGCGGGGATGCGAAGCTTGAGGCAGCTCTCGGCCAGCCGCAGCAGCCGGTCGATCGTCATGCGCTCGACTCCTGGCATCGAGGGCACCTTCTCGGAGCGATTCTTGCCATCCAGCACAAACACGGGGTAAATCAGGTCGTCAGCGGTCAGCACGCTCTCGCGCATCAACCGGCGCGAGAACTCGTCGCGCCGCATGCGCCGCATGCGTACCGCAGGAAAGCCGCCGTACACGTTCATGGCTGCGTCACCTCCTCGCGGGATTGTCCTCGACGCGTTCGGGGGTATGCGCGTGAGGCATTGATTCGTCGGAGAGAATTCGGATGGGAACTTTTCGCAACGGGGGCCATCTTACTCGCAGACGGTGCTTATCGTCTCCCGCTTCTCCTCCCTGAGCGGGTGCCTTAATCAAAATTAAGGCGTTTCGCCCCCGGTTTACTTCCCCTTTACCGGGGGCCTTTTATTCCCGGCCGCGGGGACATCCCCCGCGGCCAGTCTCGCCTGCAGCCAGCGCTCGAGCATGGCACGCCCTTGGTCGACGCCTTCTCCTGATGGGCTCGAGAACAACAGCACCTCGCCGTGCGCGCCGGTCAGGGCGAGGCGCTGCTGCGCGGCCGCGAGCGCCGCCTTGCGCTCCAGGCGCGACAGCTTGTCGGCCTTCGACAGCAGCACGAGCAACGGCAGCTCTAGCGGTGCCACCCATCGCAGCATGCCAAGATCGTGCGGCATGAAGGGGTGTCTCGCATCCATGATCACCACTACGCCGGCGAGCGAGTCGCGGTCCCTGAGGTAGCCGCCCACCAGCGCGTCCCACTGCGCGCGCACCGACTGAGGCACCCGCGCGTAGCCGTAGCCGGGCAGGTCGACCAGCCGAGCCCGGCCGCCAAGATCGTAGAAATTGATGGTTTGCGTTCGCCCTGGGGTCTTGCTGAAGAAGGCTAGCCGTTTGCGTCCGGCGAGCGCGTTGATCGCGCTCGACTTGCCGACGTTCGAGCGGCCCGCGAACACCAGCTCCGGAACGCCCTCCGGCGGCAGCTCAGAAAGCTTGCCGACAGAAGCGATGAACTCGGCCTTCGAAAACATGCTCATGAGGTGGGGTAGTGAGCGGAAACTGTAATAAAATTACCGGCTTTGACCCCGGAACGAGGGAGCAGCCGAATGATTCGAGTACTGGCGGTCAGTGCCAGCGTCGCACTGTTTTGGGCGGGCGCCGCCCTCGCGCAAGATACCGCGAAACCCGACCCCGCGAAGGGACAGAAGATCGTTAGCCAGGTCTGCGCGGCCTGCCATGGTCCGGACGGCAACAGCGTCGCACCGGCGAATCCCAAGCTTGCGGGGCAATTTTCCGAGTACCTATACAAGCAACTGCGTAACTTCAAGTCCCAGGACGGCAAGAAGCCGGAGCGCGAAAACCCGATTATGGCCGGAATGGTGGCCAACCTGTCCGACGCCGACATGAAGGATGTCGCCGCGTACTTTTCCGAGCAGAAGCTCAAGCCCGACGTCGCGCACGACAAGAACCTGGCTGCCGCCGGCCAGAAGCTCTACCGCGGGGGCAACGCCGCCACCGGAGTGGTTGCGTGCGCGGGCTGCCACGGGCCCTCGGGGGCCGGAATTCCGATCGAGTATCCGCACATTGCCGGCCAATACGCGGAATACGTGGAAAGCCAGCTCAAGGCCTTCCGCTCGGGAGCGCGGGCGAACGACCCGAACGGCATGATGCGCGGGGTCACGGCGCGCATGACGGACGAAGAAATCAAGGCGGTGGCCCAGTACGTAGCCGGACTGCGCTAGCCGGCGCGGCACGGCGCGCGGCACGGAACCCGCGCGCAATGTTCGACCTCCTCGTCATCGGCTCGGGCCCCGGCGGTTACCGTGCCGCCGTGCTTGCGGCGCAGCGCGGCCTCTCGGTCGCGATAGTGGAACGGGATTCTTGGGGCGGCGCCTGCCTGAATCGAGGCTGCGTGCCGAAGAAGACGTGGTACAGCACAGCGCGCCTGGCGGCCGCGGCGCCTGGCTTGCCCGAGCGCGGACTGCGTGGCGTTCTCGCCCCAGACATCGCGGCAGCATGGCGCTATCAGCGCAAGGTTGTCGAGACCGTGCGCGCCAGTTATATCGACTACCTCGCGCGGCTCAAGATCGCGTGCCTGAACGGCACGGCGAAATTCGTCGACGGCGAGCACGTGGCGATCGGCGCCGACACGATCGGGGCCGGGTGCTTCATCATCGCGACCGGATCGCGTCCGGTTCTGCCGCAAAACCTGCGCGGCATCCCGCGCGTGCTCACCACTGACGAGCTGTTCGAGCGGCCGTTGCCGTCCGGTGCGCGCGTCGCTCTGCTGGGCAGTGGCGCGGTCGGCGCGGAAATGGCCTTTATCCTGCCGCGCCTCGGGCTCGAGGTGTTGTGGTTGACGGGCGGCGAGGCGCTGGCGCGCTCGCGCTTCAGTGAGAGCGCGCGCAAGCGCCTGCGTGAGGCGCTCTGTGCACACGGCGTTACCGCACGCACGGGCAGCCGACCACTGCGCGCCGCAAGCGAGGGCGAGCGCGTGCTGCTTGAATTGCCCGGCGGCGTGCGCGAGCGCATCGACTGGGTGCTCGCCGGCACCGGGCGCAGGCCCAATACCGACGGGCTCGGATTGCAGGCGGCCGGTGTGCGCACCGATCAGGACGGATTCATCGCGGTCGATGCGGCGCAACGGACCTCGGCGCAACGGATATACGCGATCGGGGACTGCGCCAACCCGGCCATGACCGCCAACCACGCGCTCGCCGAGGCGACGGTAGCGGTGTCGCATATCCTGACGCCCGGGGCCATTCAGACGGATGGAACTTGGGTACCCGAGGTCGTGTATTCAGCCCTTGAGCTCGCACGCGCCGGCGCGACCGAGGACGAGCTCGAGGACGCCGACACCGAATACGCGGTGGGCTTCTCCGCGTTCGGCGCAAATCCTGCGGCACTCGGAGAAGGCGATGCCGAAGGCTATGTGAGGCTGCTCGTTGAGCGCGAGCAGGGTACCCTACTCGGTTGCGAGATCGCGGGCGCCGACGCAGGCGAATTGATTCATCTGGCGCAGCCTGGCGCCGTCCGTGGATCGCTGCTCGCTCGCTTGGCGCAGGCCCGCTTTGCTCATCCCAGCCGCAGCGAGGAATTTCTCAACGCGGCCGAGGCGCTCGTCGCCGCCTGGGGGGTGTCACCGCCGCGCTAGGCTTGGAATATTGCGCCGAGTTCGCCTGTTTACCCGCAAGCAAGACCACCCATCCAATTTCTCTTAGGGGAGCTTCCGATGAACAAGCGATTCACCGCACTTGCCGCGGCAACCGTATTAACCCTCGCCACCGCTTGCGCTAGCATGGCGGCGCCGGACGGCGTTCAAGCGTCGGGCGGCAAGCTGACCGACAAGGCCGGCATGACGCTGTATACGTTCGACAAGGATCCGGCCGGCACGGGCAAGAGCATGTGCAATGACGGCTGCGCGAAGAATTGGCCGCCGCTGATGGCGTCGGCCAGCGACCAGTCGGGCGGAGACTGGACCGTGCTCGTACGCGACGACGGCAGCAAACAATGGGCCTACAAAGGTAAGCCGCTCTATCTGTGGGTGAAGGATCAAAAGCCGGGCGATGCAACTGGAGATGGCTTCCGCGGCGTGTGGCACGTGGCGCGCCAGTAGAATAGCCGTGCATGGATGAACGGCAAGCGATCGTCGACCTGATTCCGCGTCTGCGGCGCTATGCTCGCGCGCTGGTCGGCGATCGTTTCGCCGCCGACGATCTGGTTCAGGACACGCTCGAGCGCGCGTGGGTCAAGTTCCACCTTTATCGCGACGGCACCGACCTGCGCGCCTGGCTGTTCACGGTCATGCACAACGTGCACGTCAATCGCGTGCGCACGCAGCGTCCGACCGATGTGCTCACGGACGACTTGCCCGAAGTGGCGCAGCGCGCCGCGCAGGGCGATTCGCTGATGGTGCGGGACATGGATCGGGCGCTTGCGAGATTGTCCGAAGAACAGCGCGAGGTACTCCTGCTCGTCGCGCTGGAAGATATGAGTTACGAAGAGACGGCCCGTGCCTTGGGCATCCCGATCGGGACCGTGATGTCGCGTCTCTCGCGCGCCCGCGAAAGGCTTCGCACGACGATGCTCGAGATCCCGGCGTCGACCAAGCTGACGGTTGTGAAGTGAGCACTTGAGATGAGTTCCGAACTGCCCATTACCGAAGCGGATCTGCAGGCCTATATCGACGGTCGGCTGGCGCAAGGCCGGCACGCCGAGATCGAGGCATGGCTCGCAACTCGTCCCGACGAGGCGGAGCGTATCGCCCAAGTGCGCAGCCAGCGCGATAACCTGCGCGCGATCTACGACCCGGTGCTGGGCGAGCCTGTGCCTGAGCGCCTTGCGCGCGTCGCGCAGCGCGGCCCGCGCCCGCGCGTCATTGCGCTTGCCGCGGGCTGGGTTGCGCTCGGTGCGGTCGCCGGCGTACTCGCAGGCTGGCAGCTGCACGGCCTGCAGGACAGTCGGATGCCATCGATAAGCGAAGGCGCGTCGATCGCGCGCAGCGCGGCGGTGGCGCACGCGACCTACTCGCCGGAAGTGCGTCATCCGGTCGAGGTCGCTGCGGATCAGCAAGCCCATCTGGTCGCCTGGCTGTCCAAGCGACTCGGCGCCACGGTGCGCGCACCGGTGCTCGATGCTGCGGGATTGTCGCTCGTGGGGGGCCGTCTGCTTCCGGGCGAGGGCGATCCCGCGACCGGCCCGCAGCCCGCACCCGTGGCGCAGTTCATGTACCAGGGGAGCAAAGGTCAGCGCGTCACGCTGTACGTGCGTACCGAGACGCGTGACCACGGCGAGACGGCGTTCCGGTTCGCGCGCGAAGGAAGCGTGAGCGTGTTCTACTGGATCGACCGCAAGTTCGGTTATGCGCTTTCGTCGAGCGATCTCGACCGCGCCGAACTCCTGCGCCTGGCGAATCTCGTCTACAGGCAGCTCAATCCCTGACGGCAGCTTGCGCCCTGCATCCGGTGCCGGACGGCGCGCGTATTATCGGCGTGTAAGCCATGCGCCGTGCGCGCGACCAAGTGACGAGGTGAATGCCCATGTTGATCCGTACTGCCACAGACGTCGCACCCTCGGAGATAACACCCAGGTCCGTCTATCTGCGCCGCCGCGCCTTTCTCGGGCAGGCGCTGGCCATGGGGCTCGTCTGGCCGCTGTTGCCGGCGCAGGCCAACGCGTCCGGGGCCCGCAAGTTGCCCGGCCGACCCGGCCCCTTCGGCACGACCGAAAAGGAGACGCCGTACAAGGACGTCACGACCTATAACAATTTCTATGAGTTCGGCACGGGCAAGGACGAACCGGCGATCTACGCGCCCAAGATGAGGACCCGCCCGTGGACGATCACGGTGGATGGCGAAGTCAAGCATGGCGGCGTGTTCGAAATCGAGAAACTGCTCAAGCTGGCGCCGATGCAGGACCGCGTTTATCGCCACCGCTGCGTGGAGGCGTGGTCGATGGTAATCCCCTGGGTGGGCTACCCGCTCTCCGAGCTGATCAAACAGGTCGAACCGACGGGGCGCGCAAAGTATGTCGCCTTCACCACCAAGCTGGACTCCGACACGATGGTAGGAACGCGCTTGCCGCTACTCGATTGGCCCTATGTCGAAGGCCTGCGTCTTGACGAGGCAATGCATCCGCTGACCCTGCTGACATTCGGGCTGTACGGGGAAGTGCTGCCGAACCAGAACGGAGCTCCGGTGCGCGTGGTGGTGCCATGGAAATACGGCTTCAAGAGCGCCAAGTCGATTGTGCGCATCACCTTCACCGAGCAGCAGCCGAAGACGGCCTGGAACGAGGCGGCGCCGAATGAGTACGGCTTTTACTCGAACGTCAATCCGCACGTCGACCACCCGCGCTGGAGCCAGGCGCGCGAGCGCCGCATCGGCGAGGACGGCTTTTTCACTCCCAAGCGCGAGACGCTCATGTTCAACGGCTATGCGGACCAAGTGGCCGGACTCTACGCCGGCATGGACCTGAAGAAATTCTTCTGAGGCCCGTGCGATGTGGCAGCCTCGCGGGCGCCAGCTCGCCGCGATCAAGACCGTGTTGTTCGCCCTATGCTTCGTGCCGTTCGCGCACCTCGTCTGGGGCGTCGCGTACGACACGCTGGGCGCCAATCCGGTCGAGGCGGTAACGCATTCGACGGGCTGGTGGACGCTGTTCCTGCTGTGCGCGACGCTGGGCGTTACGCCGCTGCGTCGCGCGACCGGCGCGAACTGGCTGCTCAAGCTGCGCCGCATGCTCGGCCTGTTCGCGTTCTTCTACGTGGTGCTGCACTTTCTCACCTACGTCTGGCTCGATCAGTGGTTCGATGTCGCGGCAATCGCGAAAGACGTGCTCAAGCGGCCTTATATCACGATCGGCTTCACCGCCTTCCTGCTGCTCATTCCTCTCGCAGCGACCTCGACCGACGCGATGCAGCGCCGGCTCGGGCGAAATTGGCAGCGCGTGCATCGGTTCATCTACCTGATCGCGGCCTTCGGCGTGCTTCACTTCTGGTGGCTGGTGAAACGGGACGTAACCGAGCCGGCGCTTTTCGCGCTGGCGCTTGCAGGCCTGCTCGGCGTGCGGCTGTACTGGTTCGTGCGGCGCCGCGCGCGCGCGATGCGCCCGGCGGTCGCTACGTCGGGCGGATGAGGTAGCCGCCGGACTTCTCGTCGCGCTCGAGCGAAAGAAGATTGCGCTTCTGGGCCTCTTCGAGCAGGTCGGAAAAGGCACGAAACCCATAGTAGGACTCGTTGAATCCGGGGTTGCGGCGCTTGAGCGCCTGCTTGACCATCGAGCCCCAAATCCGCTCGTCCTCGCCGCGCTCCGCCACCAGGGCTTCGACGGTGCCAAGCACCAGATCCATGGCTTCCTGGCGCTTGTCCTCGCCCGCGGCAGGCTCTTTCGTGGCTCCGGCAGGACGCGCCTCCCGCCGCTTGCGCGCGGCGCGGCGCTTTACCTCTTCTTCGCGCACCAGGTCGTCGTAGTAGATGAACTCGTCGCAATTCGCGATCAGCAGGTCGGACGTCGAGTTTTTCACCCCGATTCCAATCACTACCTTCGCGTTCTCGCGCAGCTTGGAGACCAGCGGCGAAAAGTCAGAATCACCGCTGATGATCACGAAGGTGTCCACGTGGGACTTGGTGTAGCACAGGTCCAGGGCGTCGACCACCATTCGGATGTCCGCGGAATTCTTGCCCGACTGCCGCACGTGCGGAATCTCGATCAACTCGAACGAGGCGCCGTGCATCACGCTCTTGAATTCCTTGTAGCGCTCCCAGTCGCAATAGGCCTTCTTCACCACGATGCTGCCCTTCAGTAACAACCGTTCCAACACCCGACTGATGTCGAACTGGGCGTATTTCGCGTCGCGCACGCCGAGCGCGATGTTCTCGAAATCGCAAAACAGCGCCATGTTTCTCGTTTCTTGAGGTGCGGCCATGCGGCTAGTCTAGTCCTTTCGGCGCATGCGTTCCCGCCGGCACGCCTGCGCCGCCCAGCGGAGGGGCTGGCAGACGCGCGCGTCGCCGCGCAACGCGGTCCGAGAAATTCTCGAAATAGATGTAGATTACCGGGGTGATGTAGAGCGTCAGCAGTTGCGAGAGCAGCAGCCCACCGACAACCGCGAGGCCGAGCGGCTGACGCGCATCGCCGCCGACGCCGAAGGCGAGCGCGATGGGCAGACTGCCCATCAGGGCAGCCATTGTCGTCATCATGATCGGACGGAAGCGGACCATGCAGGCCTCGAAGATCGCGTCGTGCGGCGTTTTTGCCTCCTTGCGCCGAGCCTCGATCGCGAAGTCGATCATCATGATCGCGTTTTTCTTCACGATACCGACCAGCATGATGATGCCGACGAAGGCATACATGTTCAGGTCGAGGCCGAACAGTTTGAGCGTCAACAGGGCGCCCAGTCCTGCAGTCGGCAAACCCGACAGGATCGTCAGCGGGTGGATGAAGCTTTCATATAGGATTCCGAGCACGAGGTAGATCACGACGATGGCAAGCACGAGCAAAACGCCCATTCCCTGGAGCGAGTCCTCGAAGGCCTGCGCCGTGCCGGAAAAGCTCGCGGTGAGCGTGGCCGGCACCTGCAACTCCCGCATGGTGCTGCGTATCGTGTCGATTGCTTGGGACAGCGATACGCCGGGCTTGAGGTCGAAGGAGAAGGTCACAGACGGCAGCTGGCCCTGGTGGCTGACTGTCAGCGGGCCTACGCCGTAGGACAGCTTGGCCACCGCGTCCAACGGCACCAGATTGCCGTTCGAGGATCGGATGTACAGCTCCGGCAGCGCCGCCGGGCCGCGCTGGAAGCGCGGCTCGACTTCAAGAATGACGGCGTATTGATTGGTCGAGGTGTAGATCGTCGACACTTGTTGTGCGCCGTAGGCGGCGCCGAGCGCCGACTCCAGCTGCTGAGCACTTATGCCGAGCGATGAGGCCTTGCCGCGGTCGATGTCCACCCGCACCTGCGGCTGGGAAATCTGCAAGTCGCTCGCCACGTCGACCAGGGTCGGGATCGACTTGAGCCTGTCTTCGATTATCGGTACCCAGTGGTAGAGCTCTTCGGTACTCGCGCCACGCAGCGTGTATTGGTACTGGCTCTTCGTGAGCAAGCCGATGCGGATAGTCGGGATATTCTGCATGTAGGCTTTGATGCCGATCAGGCCTTGCAGCTTCGGCCGCAGCTGCCGGATGACTTCGTCCGCCGATACCCTCTCCGAGCGCGGCTTGAGCGTGATGAACATGCGGCCGCGGTTGAGCGACGGATTGAAGCCGCTCGCTCCAATGAACGACATCACGCCTTCGACGTTCGGATTGCGGCGTACGATGTCCGCCACCTGTTGCTGCAGCTTCGCCATCGCGTCGAATGAGATGTCCTGCGGCGCCTCCGTAAAGCAGAAAATCTGCCCGGTGTCTTCGGTCGGCAGGAAACCTTTCGGCATGCGCGCGAACAGAAACCCCGTGGCCACCGTGATGGCGAGAAACGCGAGCATGATGAAGCGTCTGTGCGCCAGGGACCACTCCAGCGTCAAGCGGTAGGCGTGCCGCATAGCCTCGAATCCGCGCTCTGAAAGCTGATAGATCCTGCCGTGTGCGACGCCGTGCTGCGGCTTGAGCATCCGGCTCGACATCATCGGCGTGAGAGTCAGCGACACGAAGCCCGATATCAGTACCGCGGTGATGATCGTCACCGAGAACTCGTGCAGCAGACGCCCGACGATGCCCCCCATGAAGAACACCGGGATGAACACCGCGGCGAGCGAAAGGGTCATCGAAAGGATGGTGAAAGATATCTCTTTCGACGCATCGAGCGTGGCCTGAAGGCGGGTCTTGCCGCTTTCCATGTGACGCGAGATGTTTTCCAGCATCACGATGGCGTCATCGACCACGAAGCCGACGCAAAGCGTGAGCGCCATGAGCGATATGTTGTCAAGGCTGTAGCCCAGCGCGTACATCACGCCGAACGTCCCGACGATCGACATCGGCAACGCGATGCTGGGAATCAGCGTTGCCGAGAGGTTACGCAGGAAAAGGAAGATCACCATGATCACGAGCGCAAGCGCGAGCAGGAGCGTGAATTCCACTTCCTCGACCGACTGGCGGATAGTGACCGACCGGTCGAACAGCACTTCCATCGACACGCCCGCCGGCACCTCGGCGCGGAAGGTCGGCAGGAGCTTCTTCACCGCGTCGACAACCTGGATGGTGTTGGTGCCGGGCTGGCGGTAGATTCCGAGCACGATGCCGCGCTTGTCCTTGAACCAGGCGGCGACCTTGTCGCTTTCGACGCTGTCGATGACGCGCCCGAGCTGGGCGAGGTGGATCGGCGAGCCATTGCGGTAGGTGACGATCACGGGGCGAAAGGCCGCCGCGTCGAACAGCTGCCCGTTCGCCTGTACCGCGAACAGGCGGTCTTTGCCGTACAGCGTCCCCGTCGGCAGATTCACATTGGCCTGGGCAATGGCTTGCTGGACCTCGTTGATGCCGATCCCGCGTGAGGCGAGCGCGCCCGGGTCGACTTGGGCCCGCACCGCGTACTTCTGCTGTCCGTAGACCTGCACCTGGGCCACTCCGCTGATGGTCGAGATGCGCTGCGCGAGGAAGGTCTCGGCGTACTCGTCTACTGTCGAGAGCGGCAGGGTGTCCGAGGTGAGAGCGAGGTAGAACACTGCGAAGTCGCCCGGGTTGACCTTGCGGAATGACGGCGGCGCAGGCATCGCCGAGGGAAGCTGGCGCGCCGTCGCCGCGATCGCGGAGTTGACGTCCTGCGCCGCCGCGTCGATGTCGCGGTCGAGCGCAAACTGGAGCGTGATCTGGGTTACGCCCTGGCCGCTGACCGAGTACATCGAATCGATCCCGGCAATGGTCGAAAACTGCTTCTCGAGCGGAGTCGCGACTGCCGAGGCCATGGTTTCCGGGCTCGCGCCTGGAAGCTCGGCTCTGACCTGGATGGTGGGAAAGTCGACGTTCGGCAGCGAGCTCACCGGCAGCAATCGGTAGCCGACGATGCCGAACATGAGGATCCCGACCATGACCAGAACGGTCATGACGGGCCGGCGGATGAACAGCTCGGAGAGATTCACGATGCGTCCGGGCGCACCACGACCTTTACTCCCGGCGCCAGGCGGAGCTGGCCACGCGTGACGACCCTTTCCCCCTTGGCCAGTCCCTGCGCAACGATGGTCAGGTCGCCTTCGGTGCGCGATACGGCGATCTTGCGAATTTCGGCGGTCGCGTCGGGTTTTAGCACGAACACGAACTCGCCCTGGGGGCCGGTCTGCACCGCGACCGACGGCACCACGATGGCATTCGCCTGATCGTAGAGCTTGAGCGCCACGTTGACGAACTGCCCCGGCCACAGCACGAGGTCGCGGTTGTCGAACTCCGCGCGCAGCTTGATCGTTCCGGTGCTGACGTCGACCGCATTGTCGACGAATACGAGGCGTCCGGTTGCAAGAGGCGCCCGGCGCGCGTCGGCGCTGCTCACCGTTACGTCGAGCGGCCCGTCGGCCATGTGGCGCCGAATCTCGCTAAGGCGCTGCTCTGGGACCGCGAACGTCGCGTAGATGGGCATTACCTGGTTGATGACCACAAGCGCATTGGTGTCGTTCGCCTTCACCAGGTTGCCGAGCTGAAGCATGATCCGTCCGACATAACCGTCGATCGGCGAGCGGATCGTGCAGTACTGAAGATTGATCCGCACGGTTTCGACCGCAGCCTGGCTTGCCTTGAGCGCCGCTTCGGCGGTTTCCGCTGCAGTACGGATCTGCGCGTAGGCCTCCTTCGACACAAAGTGCTTCTCGAGCAAGTCGAAATAGCGCCGTTCCTGCGAGCGTGCCTGATCGCGGCTCGCCTTGTCGCGCGCGAGGTTAGCTTCGGCCTGTCGCAAAGCTGCCTCGAACGGCCGCGCATCGAGCCGGAACAGCACCTCGCCCTTGCGCACCGCCTGGCCCTCGCGGAAATTGACCTCCACGATCTGGCCGTCCACGCGCGCCTTGATTGCGACGGTCGAATAGGCGTCGACGTTCCCGATGGCGCGCAATATCACCGGCACGTCGCGTTCGGCCGCGACGGCGACGGATACGGGGACTGCCGGCGGGGCTGCGGGCCGCTTGTTCTCCTTGGCACCGCTTTCGGCGGCCAAGTGCGTCACCGCGGTTCCCGCCAGCACGACGGCCAGAGCGATGCCCGCCACCGAAAGGGCTCGTGAGCGTGGAGAGGTCGTCATGTGGGGGGCCGCAGGGCGGCCTTGGGCAATGGGGTGGCGATGAGAGGCGTTGGGTCGGGTTCGCGCGGCGGCGCCGACAATCTACGGCAAGATTCTCTCCAGGGCAAAGAGATCCTCAATTGCCTCACGGGCACGAACGATATGCGCCTGCTCGCCGTCGACCAGCACTTCGGCCGCCCGGGGCCTCGAGTTGTAGTTCGAACTCATGCTCATGCCGTAGGCGCCGGCCGACATGACCGCCAGAAGGTCGCCCTCTGCTGCGACGAGCGGGCGCTCGCGGGCCAGAAAGTCGCCGCTTTCGCACACCGGCCCGACAACGTCGTAAGTTACTGGCCTAGCGTCGGGGGGCGCTTCGCGCACCGCCCGCACTTCGTGCCAGGCGTCGTACAGCGCCGGGCGCAGCAGGTCGTTCATCGCGGCGTCGACCACCAGGAAGCTCTTGGCCGCCCCCGGCTTGACGTACTCGACTCGCGTCAGAAGCAACCCGGCGTTGCCGATGATCGAGCGCCCCGGATCGAGGATCAGCCCAGCGCGCCCGGCGCCAAGCGCGCCCAGGGCGCCGGCGACGAACTCGGCCACCGGCCGCGGAGTTTCGTCCCGGTAACGAATGCCGATGCCGCCTCCCAGGTCGATATGCGCCATCGGGATACCAGCCGTCTCGAGGCGAGTCGCAAGCGCGGCGATCCGCGCCGTCGCCTCGACGAACGGCGCGGGATCCGTGAGCTGCGAGCCGATGTGACAGCCTATGCCGTGAATCTCGATGTTCGGCATTCGCGCGGCCTTGGCATAGAGGCGCTCCGCGTCGTCGTACGCTACCCCGAACTTGTTCTGTCTGAGCCCGGTCGAGATGTAGGGATGCGTTCTTGCGTCGACGTCTGGATTGACCCTGAAGGCCACCGGGGCGCGCTTGCCCAGGCGGCCGGCGACCGCGTTGACACGCTCGAGTTCGCGCTCCGACTCCAGGTTGATGCATCGTATCCCGGCCAGCAGCGCCTGCTCGATCTCCAGCTCAGTCTTGCCGACGCCGGAAAACAGGGTCTTGCCGGGGTCGCCCCCAGCTGCCAGGACACGGGCCAGTTCTCCGCCCGAAACGATATCGAAGCCCGCGCCAAGCCGCGCCATCAGCGCGAGCACGGTGAGGTTCGGGTTCGCCTTGACCGAGTAACAGATGAGCGCGTTGCGTCCGGCGAGCGCGCGCGAATACGCCGCATAGGCAAGCTCGATCGCGGCGCGGGAGTAAACGTAGCACGGCGTGCCAAAGCGTCGCGCCAGCTCATCGAGCGGCAGC
Source organism: Burkholderiales bacterium (assembly GCA_049582045.1). Classification (GTDB taxonomy): domain Bacteria; phylum Pseudomonadota; class Gammaproteobacteria; order Burkholderiales; family SG8-39; genus DAHVFK01. The sequence goes on along the minus strand of JBAUTD010000314.1, from coordinate 17,950 downwards.
TGTTCGGCACAAAGCTTGCCGTTGCGGTAGGCGAAGGCCACGCGGGCGGCTAGTTCTTTTCGGGCGCGTCGCTGGGACGCTCAGTGTCCGCGGGATAGGGCACTGGCTTGTAGGGCTCGGTCTTGCGCGGCTTGACGCCGGGCGGCGGGTTGTCGCGAAAGTAAAGGTCACCCCTCTGTCCGCAGCCGGCGAGGACCGCGAGAGCGGTGCTCACAGCGAGGAGAAAGGCGTAACGCATTGTGGTGCGATGGGTAAAATAATCATGTTATCACGCACCCTTTGAGGCCTATGACCGACACGGAATTCGAAGCGCTCACCGACGCCGCGCTGGAGCGTATCGAGCAGTCCATCGAGGCAAGCAATCTGGACGTCGATCTGCAGTCCAAGGCGGGCGGGGTGCTCGAAATCGAATTCGACAACGGCAGCAAGATGGTCATCAACCGCCACGGCGCGGCGCGCGAGATCTGGGTCGCGGCCAAATCGGGCGGCTTTCATTTTCGCTGGGACGGCTCGGCGTGGCGCGACACGCGCGACGGCAGCGAATTGTTCGCGGCCTTGTCCAGGCTAGTGTCCGCTCAGGGCGGGCAGGGGGTCGTGCTGCGCGGTTGACGCGGCGGCCTGGGGCGGGGCGGATATTGGGGCCTGCGGCGGCGAGGCGCCGGGCCCTGGCACCTGCGGTACGGCGGTTGGCGCCACCGGCGTCGTCGGCGTCGGCTCGACCGGCACGTTCTCCTGATAGAAATATTCCGGTACCGCTTTGTCGTCGGGAATCGTCGGGTCCGGACCGGTTTCAACCAGCACCAAGCCGGGCGGGGGCGTGAGCTCCATCTCGGGCACCCCCTTAAGCGCCTTTTCCATGAAGTCCATCCAGATCGGCAGCGCGACCGAGGCGCCGGTCTGGTTGCGTCCCAGCGTCTTCGGTTGGTCGAAGCCAGCCCACGTGATGCCGACCAGTGTCGGCTGGAAGCCGCAAAACCAGGCATCCACGAACTCGTTGGTAGTGCCGGTCTTGCCGGCAATATCGTCGCGCCCCAAGCGCGCGGCGCGTGCGGCCGTCCCGTAACGGGTCACGTCCTGCAGCATGCTGTCGATGAGAAAGGCATTTCGCGCGTCGATCACGCGCAATCCGTCGTCGCCGGCGTGCTGCGGATGCGCGACCCCCAGCGGGCTACCGCGGTCGTCGACGATCTTTTCGATGAAATAGGGTTGCAGCAGGTATCCGCCATTGGCGAAGACCGAGTACGCGCGCGCCATCTGCCAGGGCGTCACCGAACCCGCGCCCAGCGCCATCGTCAGGTAGGGCGGATGCTTGTCCGCGTCGAAGCCGAAGCGCGTGATGTAGTCCTGCGCGTACTTCGTGCCTATCGCCTGCAGAATGCGGATTGAAACCATGTTCTTCGACTTCGCGAGAGCGGTGCGCATGCGCATCGGCCCCTCGAACTTGCCGTCATAGTTGTTCGGCTCCCAGGGCTGGCCACCAGTGACTTCGGGGTCGATCACTATCGGTTCGTCCGCGATCACGGTAGCAGGGGTGAATCCCTTCTCGAGCGCTGCCGAGTAGATGAACGGCTTGAACGACGACCCGGGCTGACGCCAAGCCTGCGTGACGTGATTGTATTTGTTGCGGTAAAAGTCGAACCCGCCTACCAGCGCCCGCACCGCACCGTCTTGCGGATCCACGGCGATGAACGCGCCCTCGATTTCCGGCAGCTCAACGATCTCCCAGTGTGTGCGGCTCACCTGCTGGACGCGCACTATTGCGCCGCGCTGGATGCGCATTCTTGGGGGCGCGGAGGATCGGAGCGACGCTGCCGCGAATTTCAGCCCCTCGCCGGTAATCTGGATCGTGTCGCCGTTGCGCAAGGCGACCTCGACCTTGCGCGGTGACGCCGAAAGCACGACTGCCGCGAGCAAGTCGTCGCTGTCCGCATGTTCTGACAGTGCCTCGTCGTAGTCCTCGTCTCGCGGCGTATCGGGCAGAGAAACGAACCCCTCCGGCCCGCGATAGCCGTGGCGCCGGTCGTAATTTTCAAGACCCTTACGCAGCGCCGCATAGGCGGCTTCCTGATCGTCCTTGCGGATCGTGGTGTAGACGCGAAACCCCTTGGTGTATGCGTCTTCCGGATACTGCTCGCGCACCGCTTGGCGTACCATCTCCGCGACGTACTCGGCGTGCACCGGATACTCGTTCGTCTCGCGATGCGTGCGCACGGGCGCTGCAACTGCCTGCGCGTACTGGGCGTCGTCTATGTAGCCCAGCTCGTGCATCCGGCGCAGCACATACTGCTGCCGTCTCTTGGCGCGCTGCGGACTTGCGATCGGGTTATAGCTGGAAGGCGCTTTCGGCAATCCCGCCAGCATGGCGGCTTCCCCAAGGGTGAGCTGGTCGAGCGATTTGCTGAAATAAGTCTGCGCCGCGGCCGCAAAGCCGTACGCGCGTTGGCCCAGATAGATCTGGTTGACGTACAACTCGAGGATTTCGTCCTTGGTGAGGCTGTGTTCGATCTTGAACGCCAGCAACGCCTCGTACAGCTTGCGGGTGAAGGTCTTTTCCGAGGACAGGAAGAAGTTGCGCGCGACCTGCATGGTGATCGTGCTCGCGCCCTGTCGCTTCCCGCCGGCAATGAGGTTCGAATACGCCGCTCGCAGGACCCCGACGTAGTCGATGCCCGCGTGCTGGTAGAAGCGTTCATCCTCAGCCGAGATGATTGCGTCTTTGAGAAACTTTGGGACTTGATCGATCGATATGACCGAACGGCGTTCCTCGCCGAATTCGCCGATCAGGGCACCGTCCTCGGTGTAGATTCGAAGCGGTACCTTCGGCTGATAATCGGTGAGCGAATTGAGCGACGGCAGGTTCGGATAGGCGAGCGCAACGACCAACGCGGCGACCGCCGCAGCGACCGCCAGAATGCCCGCCAGCAACGCCAACGGAAAGGTCAAAAAACGATGCCACATCAAGGGAGTTAGAACGGGCGAAGAGGGTAGGACCCTCGATGGCGAAAGGGGGGCATTATAGGGGGTCTGCCCGTGTGGAAAATTCACTAGACACTGGATAGAGTTGTTGCTAGCATTTAACGCAATTTCTACGTATTGCGCCTAAGCGGCCGGTACGCAAAGGAAAATAACGATGGAACTCGATATTTTCAAGCCGAAGGCGCTGCCGGTGTTCGGGCTGGATATCAGCTCGTCGTCGGTCAAAATGATCGAGATCGTCGACGCAGGCAAGGGGGCGTATCGCGTAGAGCGCTACGCTATCGAACCCCTGCCGCGCGAGGCCGTGGTCGATGGCAACATAAACAACCTCGAGGCAGTCGCTGAATCGGTCAAGCGCGCGCACAAGCGCCTTTCTACCCGCACCAAGCACGTGGCGATGGCTGTGCCTTCGGGTGCGGTGATCACGAAGAAGATCATTGTCCAGGCGGGGCTGCGCGAGGACGAACTCGAGATCCAGGTGGAAACGGAGGCGAACCAATACATTCCCTTCGCCCTTGACGAGGTGAATCTCGACTTCCAGCTTGTCGGACCGGCGCCTTCCAACCCCGAAGAGGAGGAGGTTCTGATCGCGGCCACGCGCAAGGAGAAAGTCGAGGACCGCGTCGCTGTGGCGGAATCTGCCGGCCTGAAGGCGCTGGTCATGGACGTCGAGTCCTACGCCCAGCAAAGCGCCTTGGCGCTCGTTGTGCAGCAGCTGCCGAACGGCGGCAAGGATCAGAACATCGCGGTGGTCGACATCGGCGCCAATGTGATGAACGTCACCGTCCTGCGCAATGATCAATCGGTCTATACCCGCGAGCAGGCGTTCGGCGGCAACCAGCTGACCCAGGACATCGTGAGCCGCTACGGCATGAGCGTTGAAGAAGCGGAAAACGCGAAGCGCTCGGGGGGGTTGCCGGACGACTACGAAACGGAGGTGCTGCGGCCGTTCATGGACAACCTTTCCATGGAAGTCCAGCGCGCCCTGCAGTTCTTCTTCACCTCCACGCAGTACAACGCCGTAGACCAGATCCTCCTGGCAGGCGGATCCGCGGTGATTCCGGGTCTCGACGAGGCGGTGAATACGCGCACCCAGGTGCCCACCATGGTGGCGAATCCGTTCGCCGCGATGCAGACGTCCTCGCGTATTCAACTCAAACGCCTGATGGTTGACGCGCCATCGCTGATCATCGCGTGCGGACTCGCCATGCGGAGGTTCGACCCGGTATGACGATCCGCATCAACCTACTTCCGCATCGCGATGAACGCCGCAAACGCGCACGCACGCACTTTGCCGTTTTGGCGGGCATGACCGCGGTCCTTGGCATCGTTATCTGGGGCGCGGGACACGTGCTGAATGCCAATCGCGTGGCCGCCCAGCAGGACCGCAATGCGTTCCTGAAGGGAGAAATTGCGAAGCTCGACAAGCAGATTGCGGATATCAAGAAGCTCAAGGACGAAATTCAGGCCCTGCTTGCGCGTAAGCAAATCATCGAGACGCTTCAGGCGGACCGCGCCCAGACCGTCCATCTGCTCGATCAGCTGGTGCGTCAGATGCCCGAAGGCGTCTATCTAAAAAGCGTCAAACAGAAGGGCCTACTCGTTCATCTGGACGGTTACGCGCAGTCAAACGCCCGAGTCTCGACCCTTATGCGCAACATCGAATCGTCTCCGTGGCTCGAGAAGCCGGACCTGATCCAGATCAAAGCCACCCAAATAGACAAAAAGCGCCTCTCGGAGTTCAACCTCAATCTGTCGCTCAAACCGCTTAAGCCCGAAGAGGATTCGAAGGGTGCTAAGGGCGGCAAGGCGCCGGCGAAGAAGAGCTGAACCATGGCGATCGACTTCAACAAGATCGTCGAAGACTTCCGCCGCCTCAATTGGCGCGACCCCGGCACTTGGCCGGTATTGCCGAAACTTGCTGTGCTGCTTGGCATTCTCGTGGCGATCCCGGTGTCAGCCTATTTCGTTGACTGGCAGGGTCAGCTCGACGAGCTCGATCGGGGCAGGCAGGAGGAAGCAAAGCTGAAGGACGCTTACGTCATCAAGAAGCGTCAGGCGGTAAACCTGGATCTCTACCAGCAGCAACTGCGCGAGATTGATACCCAGTTCGGTGCGTTGCTACGCCAGCTGCCAAACAAGTCCCAGATGGACGCGCTGCTGGTGGACATCAACCAGGCGGGTCTGGGCAGGGGGCTTCAGTTTGAGCTGTTCAAACCTGCGCCCGCGGAGACCGTGAAGGAGTTCTACGCGGAGCTCCCGATCCAGGTGAAGGTCGTCGGGACCTACCACGACATGGGTGCTTTTGCGAGCGATGTCGGCCAGTTGTCGCGGATCGTCACGCTCAACGACGTTTCGATTTCTGCCACGAAAGGTGGCACCCTTGAAATGGAAGCCACCGCGCGCACTTTCCGCTACCTCGACGAAGAGGAAATAGCCGCTCAGCGCAAAGCACAGCAGGCCTCCAAGAGGGGTGGCCGGCGATGAGAAAGTACCTCGTGTTGACCGCGGTCGTGCTGCTCGCCGCCTGCGGCAGCGACGAGCATAGCGATTTGCGGCAGGAGTTGGCGGCATTGACCAAGGGGCTGCGTGGACACGTGAACCCTCTGCCGCAGGTCAAACCCTATGAGCCTGTCCCGTACACCGCGGAAGACCTGGTCGATCCGTTCCGGCCAGACCGAATCATCATCGCGCAGCCAGGCAAGGGTGTCGGAGGTGCGCCAGGACCGGATCTGAACCGACCCAAAGAACCTCTCGAGGCATTCCCGCTGGAGTCGATTCAGATGGTCGGGACCATTACCCAAGGCAAGGAAACCTACGGCTTGGTCAAAGCGGGCTCGAATCTATACAGGGTCAAGCAGGGCAACTACATGGGCCAGAATTTCGGCGTTATCACCTCGATCGACGAAAGCGAAATCAAACTGACCGAACTGGTCCAGGATGGTAGCGGCGAGTGGGTGCAACGCTCTAGCGCGCTGCAATTGCAGGAGGTAAGTAAACGATGAAAAAGATAAACGCTCTCTATGCGCTCGCGCTGTGGCTTGCGGGAGCGGGTGCCGCCCTTGCCCAGGTCAACAGCATCGAGGCTTTCAACGTCTCCCAGCAGGACGCGAAAACGATCGTGCGTGTGACGACCAAGGAGGCATTGAAGAGCGTGCCGCCGAATTTCGCCATTTCCTCGCCTGCGCGCATTGCCTTCGATTTCCCGAACACTCTGAACGCGCTCGGGCGTGCCGGCCAGGATATCGGCCAGGGCGCGCTGCGCAGCATGAACCTCGTGCAAGGTGCGGGCCGTACCCGGATGGTCCTCAATCTCAGCCGTCCGGTGCCGCACGAAGCCGCCATCGAAGGAAAAGATCTCGTCATCACACTGTCAGCGCCGGCGATGGCCCAGGGCGGCGGCGGAGCGCATTTTTCTGAAGGCAAAGCCGACGCCACGCATACCGTACGCAACATCGATTTTCGGCGCGGCGCGTCCGGCACGGGCCGGGTAGTGGTTGATCTCTCGGATTCGTCGACCGGCATCGACATCCGTCAGCAGGGCCAGAGCATTGTGGTCGATTTCCTCAAGACGTCGCTGCCGGAGAACCTGCGCAAGCGATTTGACGTCAATGACTTCGCGACGCCGGTGCAGACCATAAGCGCGTACCAGCAAGGCGACAACGTGCGCATGGTCATCGAACCAAAAGGGCAGTGGGAACACAATGCCTATCAGTCGGACAACCAGTTCGTCGTCGAGGTGAAGCCGGTTACCGACACCTCCAAACTCCCGGGACAGGGAAAGTACAAGGGGGAGAAGCTGTCGCTTAACTTCCAGAACGTCGAAGTTAGGGCGGTGCTGAATGTGATCGCCGACTTCACCGATCTCAACATCATTACCAGTGACTCGGTGACCGGCAACATCACGCTGCGCCTGAAAGACGTGCCATGGGATCAGGCCCTGGACATCATCCTGGAGACGCGCGGTCTCGACATGCGCAGGAACGGCAACGTGATCTGGATCGCGCCGCGAGATGAAATCGCGACGCGCGAGAAGCTCGCGCTCGAAGCGGCGCAGCAGATCAACGATCTGGAGCAAACGCGCACCGAGTCGTTCCAGCTGAACTATCAGAAAGCTGCGGACGTTCAGAAGATCCTGTCCGAAACGAACCAACGAATTCTGTCCAAGCGCGGCAGCGCAGTCGTGGACCCGCGCACGAATACATTGTTCGTGCAAGACACACCGACCAGGCTCGATGACGTGCGCAAGCTGATCGCCAAGATAGACGTGCCGGTACGTCAGGTAATGATCGAAGCGCGGATCGTCGAAGCAAACGACACGTTCAGTAAGAACCTCGGGGCCCGACTCGGGTACAACGAAGCTGGGACCGGACACAAGCTTTTGGGTGACGGCAATACCCGCTTCACCATCGGCGGTGGGTTGGCCAATACGGGCTTTCAAACCGGGCAATCGACAACGACGCCGGATTTCCTCGCCAATTCCACCAGCGTGAACCTGCCGGCCGCGGGACTGAACTCCTTCACCGCAGGCCAGTTCTCGTTCATCCTGTTCGACAACGCGATGACTAGGTTCCTTAACCTTGAGATCAGCGCGCTGGAGGCCGATGGCAAAGGCAAGGTGATTTCCAGCCCGCGCGTACTGACCGCCGATCAGGTCGAAGCCTTGATCGAGCAGGGCACGGAGATCCCCTACCAGCAGGCGACCTCATCCGGCGCCACGGCGGTTTCATTCCGCAAGGCCAACCTGTCGCTCAAGGTGAAGCCGCAGATCACGCCTGATGGCAACGTGATCATGACGCTCGACGTGAACAATGACTCGCCGGGAACGACCACTCCTGCTGGCGTGCAGATCAACACGAAGCACGTCAAGACCGAGGTGTTGGTCGACAACGGCGGCACCGTGGTGATCGGCGGAATCTATCAGCAAAGCGACCGCACGGACATTACGAAGGTGCCCCTGTTCGGCGATCTACCGTTCGTTGGCTGGATGTTCAAGAACAATACGACCACCTCCAACAAGACCGAGCTGCTGGTGTTCATCACGCCAAAGGTTGTGAACGACCGCCTTACCGTTCGCTGATTTGCCGCGTCTCCTCTGGACGTTACGGCCGGGCCCTCCCGGCCGTTTTCTTTTGCGTGTTCCCGTGCCGGCTACAATAGGTCCGTGAAACAGAGCGACAATATCTTTCTCGTAGGCATGATGGGCGCGGGCAAGACGACTGTGGGAAAGCTCATTGCGCGTCGCCTCAAGCGCCGCTTCGTGGACTCCGACCAGGAGATCGAGCGACGCTGCGGCGTGCGCATTCCGGTGATTTTCGACATCGAGGGCGAGCACGGATTCCGCGCGCGGGAAGAACAAGCCATTGCCGAGCTGGTTACGCTCGAGGGTGTGGTGCTTGCGACGGGCGGCGGGGCCGTGCTCTCGGCCGAAAATCGGCGCCAACTTGCTTCGCGCGGCACGACCGTCTATCTCCACGCGCGGCCCGAGGATCTTTATCGGCGGCTGCGGCACGACAAGAATCGACCGCTGCTCAATACGCCGGATCCTGGGCAGCGTCTCAAAGACCTGTACGCCAAGCGGGACCCGCTCTACCGTCGCGTCGCCGACATCGTACTCGAGACCGGGACGCAATCCATCCAAGCACTGGCGCGCGAGCTGCTGCTGAAGATCGAGGAAAAATGCAAAGTATCCGCGTAGAGCTGGGCGAACGCGCTTACCCGATTCATATTGGCGCCGGAATCCTGGGTGACTCGTCGCTGTATGCCGCTCACATCGAAGCGGGTCGCGTGGCAATCGTGACCAACACTGTCGTAGCGCCGCTGTATCTCGAGCGCGTGCGGCGCACACTGGCTGCCGCGAAAATCGACGCGGTCGAGATTGTGATTGCGGACGGCGAGCAGGCGAAGGAATGGCACACCCTCGACAGTGTGTTTGACGCCCTGCTCGCGGCCCGGTGCGACCGGCAGACGCCGATCGTCGCGTTGGGCGGCGGCGTCGTCGGCGATCTGGCGGGGTTTGCGGCCGCGGTTTATCAGCGCGGCGTGCCCTTCGTGCAGGTGCCTACAACGCTGCTCGCGCAAGTCGACTCATCGGTCGGCGGCAAGACCGCAATAAACCATCCTCGCGGTAAGAACATGATTGGCGCTTTCTACCAGCCGCTTGCGGTCGTGTCCGATGTCGCGACGCTCGCGACGTTGCCGCCACGCGAACTGCGTGCCGGACTGGCTGAGGTGATCAAGCACGGGCTCGCGCTCGACCGCCTGTTCGCCGAGTGGATCGAGGGAAACATCGAGCGCCTGGCGGCCGGCGACGTCGAGGCGCTCATTTACGCGGTAAAGCGGTCCTGCGAACTCAAGGCCGAAATCGTTGCCGAGGACGAGCGCGAGAGCGGTCGGCGTGCGGTGCTAAATTTCGGCCACACCTTTGCCCATGCGATCGAAACCGGGATGGGCTACGGCAAATGGCTGCACGGCGAGGCCGTCGCGGCAGGTATGGTGATGGCGGCGGAGTTGTCCGCGCGAACCGGCCTGATCGACGAAGACGACGTTCAGCGAGTGCGCACGCTGATCGCGCGGGCCGGGCTCCCGGTCGCTGGTCCTGCCGGGCTGCCGCCGGAGCGCTACCTCGAGCTCATGGCGGTAGACAAGAAGGTTGCGCACGGGCGAGTCCGCTTCGTGCTGCTGGAAGGCGTGGGCCAGGCGGTCCTGCGCGGTGACCCGGGCGCACTGATGGTGCGCCAGGCGATTACGGCCACTGCGGCGGCTGCGACGCACTAGCGGCCCTAGCGCGCCAAACCCTTGTAGCAGCTAGCCTGAAACGGTATATTTCTCAGTTCGCCCGCTGTTTTTGTGCGTAGCGGCGAAAATTGAGAATATATTTTGTATTCAAAGGCTTGAACGTGCGCAACCGAATCTTCCCCAACGCCCAGGGTTTGTACCACCCAGAACATGAACGCGACGCCTGCGGTGTGGGGTTCGTCGCGCATATCAAGGGTAAGAAGTCGCACGCCCTGATCGGACAGGGCCTGACGGTCCTGCGCAACCTGACTCACCGCGGTGCGGTAGGCGCAGACCCCAAGGCTTCCGATGGTGCGGGCATCCTGGTCCAGCTGCCGGACAAGCTGTTCCGGGACGAGATGGCGAAGCAAGGCGTCAAGCTGCCGCCGTTCGGGCAGTACGGCGTCGGCATGGTGTTCCTGCCGCGGGAGCCCGCGAGCCGGATCGCCTGCGAATACGAAATAGAGCGCGCCATCAAGGACGAGGGTCAGGTGCTGCTCGCCTGGCGTGACGTGCCGGTCGACGGGTCCGACCTGGGCGAGTCGGTCAGGCAGGTTGAGCCGACGATTCGGCAGGTCTTCGTCGGGCGCGGCAAGGGCGTGACGGTCACAGACGCGCTGGAACGCAAGCTGTATATCATCCGCAAGAGCGCGGGCCACGCGATCCAGGCGCTCAACCTCGCGCACGGCAAGGAGTACTACGTCCCGTCCATGTCGGCGCGGACGATCGTCTACAAGGGCATGCTGCTTCCGCACCAGGTCGGTGAGTATTATCTCGATCTGAAGGATCCGCGCATGGAGTCGGCATTGGCGCTGGTTCACCAGCGTTTTTCGACCAATACCTTCCCCAGCTGGGATCTGTCGCATCCGTTCCGCATGATCGCGCACAACGGCGAGATCAACACGCTGCGCGGCAACGTCAACTGGATCCGGGCGCGGCAAGGCGCCATTTCAAGCCCGATACTGGGTAACGACCTGGGCAAGATCTGGCCCCTCATCTACGACGGACAGTCCGACTCCGCGTCGTTCGACAACGCGCTCGAGCTGTTGGTCATGGCCGGCTATTCGGTTGCGCACGCCATGATGATGATGATCCCGGAGGCGTGGGAGAACCACGCGCTAATGGATCCCAGTCGGCGCGCATTCTACGAGTATCACGCGGCGATGATGGAGCCTTGGGACGGGCCGGCGTCGATCGCGTTTACCGACGGACGCCAGATTGGCGCCACGCTCGACCGCAATGGCTTGCGGCCCTCGCGCTACGTGGTCACCGATGACAACCTCGTGATCATGGCCTCCGAAGTCGGCGTGTTGCCGGTGCCGGAGGAGCACATCGTCAAGAAGTGGCGTCTGCAGCCGGGCAAGATGTTCCTCGTCGACCTCGAGAGAGGGCGGATCATCGACGACAAGGAGCTCAAGGAGTCGCTCGCGTCGGCCAAGCCTTACGCCGAATGGATCGAGCGCATCCGAATCAAGCTCGACGCCTTGCCTGCCCCCAGGGAAAAGCGCGACGCCGCGCGCGAGAGCTTGCTCGATCGCCAGCAGGCTTTCGGCTACTCGCAGGAGGATCTCAAGTTCCAGATGATCCCCATGGCCGAGCAGGCGCAAGAGCCGGTCGGCTCGATGGGTAACGATTCTCCGCTTGCCGTGCTGTCGAACAAGAACAAGAACCTGTATCAGTACTTCAAGCAGCTGTTCGCGCAGGTCACGAATCCGCCCATTGACCCGATCCGCGAGGAGCTGGTGATGTCGCTGGTGTCGTTTATCGGGCCCAAGCCGAACCTGCTCGGGATCGACGAGATGAACCCGCCCCTGCGGCTCGAGGTGTCCCAGCCGGTGCTCGATTTCGAGCAGATGGAGACGATCCGCCACATCGAGAACTACACCGACGGCAAGTTCAAGTCCTGCGAGCTTGACATCACCTATCCGCTGGGCTGGGGCAAGGAGGCGATCGAGGCGCGCCTTGCGTCCTTGCGCGCGCAGGCCGAAGACGCGGTGCGCGCCGGCACCTCGATCATCATCCTGTCGGACCGCAAGGTGGACCGCGACAACGTCGCCATTCCCGCGCTGCTCGCGCTCTCCGCGATCCACCAGCACCTGGTCGGCAAGGGGCTGCGTACCTCGACTGGCTTGGTGGTCGAGACTGGATCGGCGCGCGAGGTGCACCATTTCGCCCTGCTCGGAGGCTACGGCGCCGAGGCCGTGCATCCATATCTCGCGTTCGAGACCCTGATCGAGCTTGCCGGACAGGGGCGGCTTGCCCAGGGGATCGATGCGCAAAAGGCCTGCAAGCATTTCATCAAGGCGGTCGGCAAGGGTTTGGCCAAGGTCATGTCCAAGATGGGCATTTCCACCTACATGTCCTACACCGGGGCGCAGATCTTCGAGGCAGTCGGCTTGTCACGCGCGCTGGTCGACAAGTATTTCAACGGCACCACTTCGTCGGTCGAGGGAATCGGCATCTTCGAAGTGGCCGAAGAGGCGATTCGGGTGCATCGCGCCGCCTTCGACGAGGAGGACTCCGTGCTCAGGAACGCGCTGGATGCGGGCGGCGAGTACGCCTGGCGGGTGCGCGGCGAAGAGCACATGTGGACGCCTGATGCGATCGCGAAGCTGCAGCACGCGACGCGTCGCAATTCGTACTCGACGTACAAGGAGTACGCGAGCATCATCAACGACCAGTCGAAGCGCCACATGACGTTCCGCGGGCTGTTCGAGTTCCGTTTCGACCGCGCCCAGCCGGTTCCGATCGAGGAGGTCGAACCTGCCGCCGAGATCGTCAAGCGATTCTCGACCGGCGCCATGTCGCTCGGCTCGATCTCGACCGAGGCGCACACGACGCTCGCGGTGGCCATGAACCGCATCGGCGGCAAGTCGAACACTGGTGAGGGCGGCGAGGACCGGCGCCGCTACGCACCGGTCAAGCTGGGCGAGACGCTCGCCTCGCGCCTCGGAAAAGGGCGGGTCGAGGCCGACATCGCGCTCAAGGAAGGTGATTCGCTCAAGTCCAAGATCAAGCAAGTCGCCTCCGGACGCTTCGGCGTGACCGCCGAGTACCTGGCGTCGGCCGAGCAGATCCAGATCAAGATGGCGCAAGGCGCCAAACCGGGCGAGGGCGGGCAGCTGCCGGGACGCAAGGTCTCCGAGTACATCGCGGAGCTGCGGTTTTCTACCCCTGGCGTCGAACTGATCTCCCCGCCGCCGCACCACGACATCTACTCGATCGAGGACCTGGCGCAGCTGATCCACGACCTCAAGAACGCGAATCCGGTGGCGTCGATCAGCGTCAAGCTCGTGTCCGAGGTCGGCGTCGGCACGGTGGCGGCGGGCGTGGCGAAGGCCAAGTCCGACCACGTGACCATCTCCGGTCACGATGGCGGCACCGGCGCCTCGCCGTGGTCCTCGATCAAGCACGCCGGCACGCCGTGGGAGCTGGGCCTCGCCGAAACGCAGCAGACGCTTGTGCTCAACCGGCTGCGCGGCCGGATCGCAGTCCAGGTCGACGGACAGATCAAGACCGGGCGCGACGTGGTGATCGGCGCCATTCTCGGGGCCGACGAGTTCGGCTTCGCCACGGCACCGCTGGTGGTCCAGGGCTGCATCATGATGCGCAAGTGTCACCTGAACACCTGTCCGGTCGGCGTCGCGACCCAGGATCCCGTGCTGCGTAAGAAATTCTCGGGCAAGCCTGAGTACGTGGTGAACTTTTTCTTTTACGTGGCGGAGGAAGTGCGCGAGCTGATGGCGAGCCTGGGCATCCGCAAATTCGACGATTTGATCGGCCGCACTGCGCTGCTCGACATGCGCAAGGGCATCGAGCACTGGAAAGCGAAAGGCCTCGACTTCTCCAAAGTCTTCTACATGCCGAGCATGCCGCAGGACGTGGCGCGTTTCCACAGCGAGGCCCAGGACCACGGGCTGGAGAAGGCGCTGGACAGGCGACTCATCGAGCTGGCTGAGCCTGCAATCGAGCGCGGCGAGGCAGTCTCGATCGACATGCCGATCCGGAATATCAACCGCACGGTCGGCACCATGCTGTCGTCCGAGATTGCGCGCCGCTACGGGCACGACGGCCTGCCGGACGACACCGTCCACGTGCGCCTTGCGGGGTCCGCCGGTCAGAGCTTCGGCGCCTTCCTGGCCAAGGGCGTGACGCTGGATCTCATTGGCGACACGAACGACTACTGCGGCAAGGGACTCTCGGGCGGGCGCATCAGCGTGCAGCCCTCGCCCAAGTTCCGCGGCGACCCGGCGCAGAACATCATCACCGGAAACGTGGTGCTCTACGGCGCCATTGCGGGAGAAGCCTACTTCCGCGGCGTGGCGGGAGAGCGCTTCGCGGTTCGAAACTCCGGCGCGCACGCGGTGGTGCAGGGGGTCGGGGATCACGGCTGCGAATACATGACCGGCGGCACGGTCGTGGTGCTGGGCGCAACCGGGCGCAACTTCGCCGCCGGCATGTCGGGCGGAATCGCCTACGTTCTGGACGCCGACGGCGTGTTCGTCAATCACTGCAATCCCGCCATGGTCGACCTGGAGCCGGTCCTGTCGGAATCCGAGCAGCAGGCCAAGTTGAGCGCAGACCTGTGGCATCTGGGCCGGGCGGACGAGGTGATCCTCAAGCAGATGCTGGAGAAACACGTTCGCTACACGGGCAGCAGCAAGGCGCAGGAGGTGCTCGACGGATGGGCATCGTACCGTCCACGCTTCGTCAAGGTGTTTCCGCGCGAGTATCGGCGCGCGCTGAGCGAGCTCGCGGCGGCACACAAGAAAGCGGCGGCATAGATGGGAAAAATTACCGGTTTTCTCGAGTATCGGCGCCTGCAGGAAGCGAGCGAGGAAAAGGAGTCACGCAAGAAGCATTACCGCGAATTCGTCCTGCACCTGAGCGATGAAGAGGCAAAAGTCCAGGGCGCCCGCTGTATGGACTGCGGAATTCCGTTCTGCATGTCCGGCTGCCCGGTCAACAACATCATTCCCGACTTCAACGACCTGGTTTACCGCCAGGACTGGAAGACGGCGATCGAGACGCTGCACTCGACCAACAACTTTCCCGAGTTCACCGGGCGAATCTGCCCTGCGCCCTGCGAGGAAGCGTGCACCCTTCGCATCAATGACGATCCGGTCGGAATCAAGTCGATCGAGCACGCGATCATCGACAAGGCCTGGGAAGAGGGTTGGGTTGCGCCGCGGCCGGCGTCGCACAAGACCGGCAAGAAGGTCGCCGTCATCGGTTCGGGGCCGGCCGGACTGGCGTGCGCCCAGCAGCTGGCGCGAGTCGGACACGACGTGGTCGTGTTCGAAAAGAACGACCGCGTCGGCGGGCTACTGCGCTACGGCATTCCCGACTTCAAGATGGAGAAGTGGCTGATCGACCGCAGGCTCGAGCAGATGGAGGCCGAAGGGGTCGAGTTCCGCGTCAACCACGTGATCGGTCATGCCCCGGTCGGAGCGGGCAACAAGCAGGCCAAGCCCGTGAGCGCGAAGAAGCTGCAGGCCGAGTTCGACGCGATAGTGCTGGCGGGCGGCGCCGAACAGCCGCGCGACTTGCCGGTGCCCGGTCGCGAGCTCGACGGCATCCATTTCGCGATGGATTTCCTGCCGCTGCAGAACCGGCGCGTGGCCGGAGACAAGAACGTCAAGGAGCTGTGGGCGAGCGGCAAACACGTCGTCGTGATCGGCGGCGGCGATACGGGGTCGGACTGCGTCGGCACGTCCAATCGTCACGGTGCCGCATCCGTAACCCAGTTCGAGCTGCTGCCGATGCCTCCCGATCTCGAGCGCAACCCCGTGTGGCCGTACTGGCCTCAGCGGCTTCGAACCTCCTCATCGCACGAGGAGGGCGCCGAGCGCGACTGGTCGATCGCGACCAAGGAATTCATCGGCGAGAACGGAAGGGTCAAGGCCATCAAAGCCGTTCGCCTGGAGTGGAAAGACGGCAAGATGAGCGAGTTGCCGGACAGCGAGTTCCTCCTGCCCGCGGACCTGGTGCTGCTCGCGATGGGTTTTGTTTCGCCGGTTCAGGCCGTACTCGACGCGATGGGCGTGGACAAGGACCCGCGCGGCAACGCCAAGGCGACTACCGACGGCGAGGCCTGCTACCTGACCAGCGCGCCGAAGGTGTTCGCCGCCGGCGACATGCGCCGCGGTCAATCGCTGGTAGTGTGGGCGATCCGTGAAGGGCGGCAGTGCGCCCGCGCGGTCGACGAATTCCTGATGGGCTTTTCCGAGCTGCCAAGATGACGTTCTGCGCCCTCCAGCGCCGACGCGATCGACGACGAAGCGCGGTCTTCGAGGGCGAGTAGCGCGAATTGAATGCGAAAAGCCACGGACCGCAGGGTTTGTGGCTTTTCACTTTTCTGAGGACGGAACATGCCGGCGGCCGATTCACTGATGTTTGTCACGCGGCGTCCTGACGTGACTTTCGTGCGGGGTGAGGGATCGTGGCTCTACGACGCTCAAGGGCGCGTCTATCTCGATTTCGTGCAAGGTTGGGCGGTCAATTGTCTCGGGCACGCGCCTGCGCTGCTGCGACAGGCGCTCGCGACGCAGGCGTTGCAGGTGATCAACGTCAGTCCCGCCTTCTACAATGAGCCTATGCGCCGGTTGGCCGACAGGCTGGCCTCGCTCAGCGGGCTCGAGCGCGTGTTCTTCGCCAGCAGCGGCGCCGAGGCGAACGAGGGCGCGATCAAGCTGGCGCGCAAGTGGGGCGCCCTAAACAAGGGCGGCGCATTCGAGATCGTGGTGTTCGAGGGCGCGTTTCACGGCCGGACGCTCGCCACCATGTCGGCCTCGGCCAAACCGGGGTGGGAGAGGCTTTTCGAGCCAAAGGTCCCCGGTTTCATACGGGTGTCGCGCAACGACATCGATGCCGTGGCAGCGGCGCTCGGACCGCGAACCTGTGCCGTGATGCTCGAACCGATCCAGGGCGAGTCCGGGGTGATACCGTTTTCCACCTCGTTCATGCGCCGGCTGCGCGAGCTGACCGACGAACGAGGCGTTCTGCTGGTGCTGGACGAGATCCAGACGGGAATCGGCCGCACCGGACGCATGTTCTGCTACGAGCATCTCGGCATCCGCCCGGACATCGTGACTCTGGGCAAGGGCATCGGCGGCGGCGTGCCGCTTGCCGCGCTGCTCGCGCGAGAGGGCGTCAGCGTTTTCGAGGCCGGCGACCAGGGCGGAACCTACGGCGGCAATCCGCTGATGACGGCGGCCGGCGACGCGGTCGTGGCGGAAATATCCCGGCCGGAATTCCTGTCCGGGGTGCGCGCGGCCGGCGAGTACATGATGCAACGTCTGCGCGCGCTGTCTGCGGAAAAGCATCTGGGCGAGGTGCGTGGGCGCGGCTTGCTCGCGGCGCTCGATCTCGGCGGCGCCACCGGCGCTGCCGTGGTGGAGGCAGCGCTCGCGAACGGGCTGCTCGTCAACTCGCCGCGCCCCGAGTGCCTGCGCTTCATGCCGGCGCTCAACGTGACGCACGCCGAAATCGACGAGATGCTTGTGCGGCTGCGGGCCGCCCTTTAGCATTCCGCTTCCATGACCCTTTCCATCATTGTGCTCGCCGCGGGTCAGGGCAAGCGCATGCATTCCTCGCTGCCGAAGGTGCTGCACCGCCTGGCGGGGCGTCCGCTGCTCGCGCACGTTCTGCAGGCGGCGCGGGCGCTCGATCCGGCCCGTACCGTAGTGGTGCACGGCCACGGCGGTGCCGATGTGAAGTCCGCGTTCGCCGACGCCGACGTGACATGGATCGAGCAAGCGGCCCAGCA
This sequence comes from Burkholderiales bacterium, assembly GCA_049582045.1. Lineage (GTDB taxonomy): Bacteria > Pseudomonadota > Gammaproteobacteria > Burkholderiales > SG8-39 > DAHVFK01. The sequence goes on along the minus strand of JBAUTD010000314.1, from coordinate 429 downwards.
GGGCACCGGGCACGCCGTCATGCAGGCGCTGCCCGAGATTTCACTCGACGACGACGTGCTGATCCTTTACGGCGATGTGCCGCTGATCGAGGTCGGGACGTTAAGGCGGCTGGTACAGGCGGCGCAGGGCGGGCTCGCGATCCTTTCCGCGCAGGCGCCCGACCCGGCCGGCTACGGCCGCGTGGTGCGCGGCGCGCATGGCGAGGTACTGCGCATCGTCGAACAGCGGGATGCGGGCCCGGCCGAGCGCGAACTGAGCGAAGTCAATGCCGGCTTCCTGTGCGCGCCAGCGAAGCGGCTCGCCAAGTGGTTGGCGGAAGTACGCAACCACAATGCGCAAAAGGAGTACTACCTCACCGACGTCGTCGCGCTCGCAGTGTCCGACGGCGTCGCGGTGGCGGCGGTGAAGGCGCGCGCCTGGGCCGAGGT
>JBAUTD010000313.1:0-2831 GCA_049582045.1 Burkholderiales bacterium | reverse complement strand
CCTGCGGCCGCGGCGAGCACGCGGCGCCGCCTCATGTCTTCACCACCGGGAATTCGGAAAGCTTGTAGTCCGCCGGCGCCTCGGCCTCGATCTCGCGGAAGCCCAGCCCGCGGTAGGGCTGTGCCGGGTCCCACTTGAGCGGCAGGCGCTTGGGCTGCGAGCCGGGCGCGGGCAGCGGGAAAATGAGCGACTTGGCCGAGTGGTGCTCGATGTGCGCGGTCTTGTAGTGATTCTCCTGGTGGATATGGCCGTAGAACACCGTCACGTTGCGGTGCGGCATCAGCAGCGCGAGCGCCTTGTCGCCGTCGCGCGTCGCCCAGTCCCACTGCGGGTAGAGCGGAAACAGCGGCCGGTGCGTGAGCACCACGATGCGCGCGTCGGGCCCCTGGCCTTCGAGGTCCTTGGCCAGCCACGCGAGCTGCTCGTCGCCGATCATCGCGCGCGGATCGGACACGTTGTCGAGCGCGATGAAATGCACCCCCTTGTGATCGAAGGTGTAATGCGTCGGACCGAAGAACTCCATGAATGCCGCGCTGCGGTCCAGGGACCCGTCGTGCTCGCCGGGCAGGAAATGAATCTCGCGCGTCTTGAGCGCCCCGATCATCTCCCGGAACACCCCCAGCCGCCGCCGCCGCTCCTTCGGGTCGTCGGTGGTGTGCGTCAGATCGCCGGTGAAGACGATGAAATCCGGCTGCGTCTCGAGCGCGTTCACCGCCGCGATCGCCTTCGGCAGCGTCCCCATCGCATCCGGATTGGGCGGCCCCTCGAACCCGATGTGCGCGTCCGACAACTGCACGAAGAAAAACTCGTCCGCCGACCCCGCGTACGAATCCGCCCCCCGCGCGAACCCCGAGGCGAACACCGCGCCCCCCAGCCCGGCGAGCTTCAGGAACTTCCTGCGATCCACGGCCATGACACGCACCTCCTCTCGGTTGGATACGTGCAAGACCGGCGGGGGCGGCGTTTTATTCCCGCGCGGCGCCTACGCGTCGGGCGGGGGGCGCGAGAACACGTTCACCGCGAGCAGCAACGCCAGGATCGCGACCGCCGCCTACTTCTTGCGCACCACCAGCTCGTCGATCACCGCCTCGACGTCGTCTATTTCGCGCACCAGCCGCTCGAGCGCGAGAGCCTGCTGCTTGCTGCGCACGCAGCCCTTGAGCCATACCCAGCGGCGCTGGCCCTCGGCCCACACGCTCGTGCCGGCGTAGCGGCCGTCCGCGAGAATGGCCTTCTTCACGCGCGGAATGATCTCTTTGTCGTACAGGTAGGAGTTCGGCAGGCGGCAGCGGCCCGCCAGGTAGCAGCTCGTGCCGCGCTCGATGCGCGAGTGCGCCTGGGCCGTCATCTCGGCTCGCGTGATCGACGGTCCCTCGGGCGCCTTGCAATCCGCGATCCCGTGCGTCACCTGCAGAAATGGATCGTGGAAGAAGTTCGCCCGTTCGCCGGCGGCGGCATGCGCGGCGATCGCGCCGAGGCTCAGCAACGCCAGTGCCAGCAATTTGCCGCGCACGATGCTCATCCCGCGGCGCGGCGAGCTTCGAGCATCCCCGCGTAGTCCGCGGCGAAGCGGTGGGCGTCCCCGGGCCGGGCGAGCGCGGCGCTGACCTTGGCTTGCACCGTCGCGGGGTAGGTGCGGTAGTAGCTTCCGAGCCAGGCGGCGGACGCGCCGTGCGTGCTCACCGTCTTGACGTCCCAGCCCTCCTTGTTCGAAGAGGTGAGAACCCATTCGACCGCGAGCGCGTAGGTCGAAGCCGCGAGAATCACCAGCGCGAGGATCGTGTTGAGTCGCTTTGTCCTGTCGAGCATCGCTGTTCCTCCGAGGGTCCTTGGAAGTTCCTGCCGGCCCCCCTCGCGGCCATCAGCGCGGCGCGAGGCGATGAATACTAGGTGCATTCTCCCGCGAAAGTAAATATCCTCCCCGCGCGCGCCGCGCGCGCTGGAGTAAAGTAAACGAATGCGCGCCGGCTTCCGCCCGCGGTTCCCCCGCGCCACGGTGCGCGGCGCCGCGGTAGCCCTGGCCTATCTCGCGGTCTCGGCGGCCTGGATCGCGTACTCGGACAACTACCTCGAGATGCTGGTCGGGCACGACGATCCGGCGCGCCTGACCCACTACCAGACGCTCAAGGGCTGGGGCTTCGTGCTGGTCAGCGCCGCCCTGCTCGGGCTGGTGGTGTGGCGCATACTCGCCTCGCTCGAGCGAGCCAACCTCGGGCTGCGCGCGGTCGAGAAGCGCTACCTCGACTTGATCGAGCTCTCCCCGAACGGAGTGCTGGTGCACGCGGACTGGAAGTTCCGCTTCGTCAACGCCGCCGGCGCACGCATGTTCGGCGCGCGCTCGCCGCAGGAATTGATCGGGCGCGACGTGCTCGACTTCGTGCACCCGGAGACGCGCGCGCTGGTGCGCGCCCGCTCGCAGCGCTACACGGCGCACCAGCTGACGGCCCCCGAGGTGGAGCAGAAGCTGATGCGCATCGACGGCTCCGTGTTCGAGGGCGCGGTGACCTCGACCCCGATCCAGTACGAGGGGCGCAGCGCGGTGCTGGCGATCGTCACCGACATCACCGCGCGCAAGGCCGCCGAGGCGCGCTTTCGCTACATCGAGACTCACGACCCGCGCACCGGGCTGCCCAACCGCGCGACGCTGAAGCAGATGCTGCAGGACCGTATCGAGCGCGGCGGCGCGGGGCGCGCGGTGCATCTGCTGCTGGCGATCAACGTCGACCGGCTGAGCGCGGTCAACGACACCCTGGGGTTCCACGCCGGCGACCAGCTGCTGCTCGAGGTCGCCAACGCGCTGCGCGCGGCGGTGCGCGCCGACGACGTGGTGG
>JBAUTD010000312.1:0-3891 GCA_049582045.1 Burkholderiales bacterium | reverse complement strand
GCGCATGCCTCGCAGGCGGCCTCGCCCGGCGCTGCCTCCCTGCGCCAGGCGCTGCGCGAAGCCGCGGGCGATCGCAGTTTCCTGCTGCTAAGCGCCGGTTTCTTCACCTGCGGCTTTCACGTCGCGTTCATCGTCACCCACCTGCCGGGCTACGTCGCGCTGTGCAGCCTGCCCGCCACCGTCAGCGCGTGGTCGCTCGCGGTGGTCGGCCTGTTCAATATCGGCGGCAGCCTGTGGATCGGGCTGCGCATCCAGACCTGGCGCATGAAGATGTCGCTCGCCGGCATCTACCTCGCGCGCGCGGCGATCATCCTGGTGTTCTTCCTCTTCGCACCCAAAACCGCATTCAGCTTCCTCGTTTTCTCCGCGGCGATCGGCTTCACCTACCTGTCCACCGTGCCGCCAACGGTGGGCCTGGTGGCCAAGCTGCACGGGCCGAAGTACCTGGCGACGCTGTTCGGCGTGGTAATGCTGTCGCACCAGGTGGGCGGCTTCCTCGGTGCGTGGCTCGGCGGAAAGGTGTTCGTGGCGACCGGCAACTACGACATAATGTGGTGGACCGACATCGCCCTTTGCCTGTTCGCCGCCGCGATCAACCTGCCGATCCGCGAGGCGCGCCGGCCGGCCGCGGCCGCGGCCTAGCCCTTCCTCCCGCCGCGCACCGCGGCGACGAACAGCCACACGATCACGAGTGGAATCAGGAGCGGCAGCAGAAACGGGAACGCGAGCCAGGCGAGCAGCAACCCGACGAGCACGAACGCCCCGAGCAGGATCAGGCCGATCCCGGCAAAAACGAAAGTGAGCAGGATCGCGGCGCAGAACATGCCCACGATTCCCACCAGCAGGCCCCAACCCTCCGCCGCGAACTTCGCCGGACCCGCGAGCTCGCGGCCGTTCACCACGATCGTCACGCCGCTCGAGTGCAGCGCGACCCAGGCCAGCATCGCAAACAGCGCGAGGACCAGCAACAGGGCGATGCTTCTCACCACGATCTGTTCATCCTTCTCAAGCGCGGTAGACTTGGCGCGATCGCCACCCGAGGAGACCGCACCATGTTCGAGACTACCATCGCCGGCAGCCTGCCGAAACCGTTCTGGCTCGCCGAACCGAACAAGCTCTGGCCGACCTGGCAGGCGTCTGGCGAGGACCTTGCACGCGCCAAGCGCGACGCGACGCTGCTGTGGCTCAAGGAACAGGAGGACGCCGGCATCGACGTCCTGTCCGACGGCGAGCAGTCGCGCCAGCATTTCGTGCACGGCTTTCTCGAGTTCGTCGAGGGCATCGACTTCGAGCACAAGGTGAAGATGGGCATCCGCGACAACCGCTACGAGGCGATGGTGCCGGTGGTGGTCGGGCCGATCCGGCTCAAGGGCCGAGTGCACCAGATCGAGGCGCGCCTCGCGCGCGCACACACGAAGAAGAAGCTCAAGATCACCATGCCCGGCCCGATGACGATCGTCGACACGATCGCCGACCGCTACTACGGCGACAAGGTGAAGCTGGCGATGGCTTTCGCCGACCTGCTCAACCAGGAGGCGCGCGCGCTGGAGAAGGACGGCGTCGACACGATCCAGTTCGACGAGCCGGCGTTCAACGTCTACATGGACGACGTGGTCAAGTGGGGCGTCGCCGCGCTCGAACGCGCCGCGCGCGGCTTGAAGTGCACCACCGCGGTCCACATTTGCTACGGCTACGGCATCAAGGCCAACATCGACTGGAAGGAGAGCCTGGGCGAGGAGTGGCGCCAGTACGAGAAGATCTTTCCCGCGCTCGCCAAGAGCAAGATCAAGCAGGTTTCCCTGGAATGCATCCACTCCCACGTTCCGCCGCATCTGATGGCGCTGCTCAAGGGCAAGGACGTGCTGGTGGGCGTGATCGACGTCGCCTCGGACAAGGTCGAGACGCCGGCCGAGGTCGCCGCGACGATCGGCCTCGCGCTCAAGTACGTGCCCAAGAACCGCCTGTTTCCCTGCACCAACTGCGGCATGGCGCCGATGCAGCGCGAAATCGCGATCGCCAAGCTGAAGGCGCTGGGCGCCGGAGCGGAGCTTGCGCGCAAGCGCTACGGCAAGGCCGCTACCAGCAAAAAGCGTAAGCCGGGAAAACCTCGGACTTCGCGCCGCGCGGGTCGCAGCCGGCCTCGATAAGGCCGCTCGCCTCGTCGTACTGGGCCGCCGAAACGAAGCCCTCGGTCCAGTCCGGCGCGACGTCGAGCTCGTGGCCGCGGCGCCTGAGCTCGTCGAGCACTTTCTTGCCGAAGCGCGGCTCGATGCGCACCCGGTTGGGGTAGCCGCGGTGCGGCGCGAAGAAGCCCGGGAAGTGCTCGGTCGAGAGCTTGGGCGCCTCGATCGCCTGCTGCAGCGTCATGCCGAAGGCCGCGCGGTAGAGGAAGAACTGCAGCAGCCACTGGCCCTGGTTGTCGCCGCCCATGGTGCCGAAGGTCATCCACGGTTTGCCGTTCCTGAACGCGAGCGACGGCGTGAGCGTGGTGCGCGGGCGCTTGCCCGGGGCCACCACGTTCGGATGGTGCTGGGGCCCGAGGTAGAAGGTCATCATCCGCACCGACAGCGGAAAGCCGAGCGGCTCGATGACTTCGGAGGACATCAGCCAGGCGCCGCTCGGCGTGAACGAGGCCATGTTGCCCTTGGCGTCCACCGCGTCGACGTGCACCGTGCCGGCGCCCCAGTGGCCCGCCGCGAAGCGCTCGTCCTCGGGCAGCAGCGCGGCGTTGCGGCGCGCGTCGCCGGGGCGCAGCTCGAGGCTCGAGCGGCGCAGGTCGATCAGCTTCGCCCGTTCGTCGTTGTACGCGTCCGAAAGCAGGATCTCGGCCGGAACCATGGTCTGCGACGGATCGCCGTAGTACTGCTCGCGGTCGGCGAAAGCGAGCTTCATCGCCTCGATCAGCAGGTGGCAGTAGTCCGCGCTCCCGGGCTCCATCGCCTGCAGGTCGTGGCGCGCCATGAGCGCGATGGCCTGCAGCTCGGCCGGCCCCTGGCTCCAGAAGCCGCACTTGTAGAGCTCGGCGTCGCGAAAACGCAGGCGCGCGGGCTCCTCGAGCCGGGTCTCGAAGCGCTCGAGGTCCTCGCGCGCGAGCAGGCCGTCGCGCTCGCGCGAGAATTTCGCGATCTCGTGCGCCACCTCGCCTTTGTAGAACGCGGCGAGCGGGTCCTTTTCGCCGGCGAGATGATCTAGGACTCTCGCGTACGCCGGATTCTTCAGCAGCTCGCCTACTTCCGGCACGCGCCCGCCCGGAATGTACAACCGCCCGCTGGCCGGCCACTGCGCGAGGAACTTCTCGCGCAGCACCGTCAGGCCGTACTTGTGCGACTCGCGCAGGCCCTTGTGCATCGGGAAGCCCTTTGCGGCGAGCTCGCGCGCGTGCCACGAGACGTCCTTCAGGCTCATCGTGCCCCAGCGCGTGAGCGCCGTCATCAGGGCCGAGAACGCCGCCGGCGCCCCCGCCGCGAGGATCCCGTTGTCGGGAACGTCGGCCAGCCCGCGCGCGCGATAGGCCTCGGGCGTGGCCGCCATGGGCGCGGCCGTGTTGCCGTTGACCGCGATCACCCGCGACTCGCCCGCCAGGCGCACGAGCATCGGGCATTCGCCGCCGATCGTGTGCATCTGCGGATTGACCACGCCCTCGACCAGGGTCGCCGCGACCGCCGCGTCGAACGCGTTGCCGCCCGCCTTGAGCACGTCGACGCCGGCGTTGACCGAAAGATACGAGTTGGAGGCGACCGCGCCGTGCGTGCCGATCAGGCGCGGATAGAACGTGGTCGAGTCGGTCGGAAGGTCGCGGTAGGTTCGAGCGCTCATGAGGGCCGGTAGAATACCCGAATGCGCCTGCTGTGGGCTGTGGTGCTGGGACTGACCGTGCATGCCGCGCCGGCG
>JBAUTD010000311.1:0-14738 GCA_049582045.1 Burkholderiales bacterium | reverse complement strand
GCGAACAGGTCGCGGCCATGAAAGGTGCTCGACAGCGCCCCGGGGCACCACAGGATGCGCCGGCAGCGGCCACGCTTCGCGCGCTGCCAGAGGACCGACAGCAGCCCGTTGTCCGGACCGACAAACCGGCGGCCGTCGGCCTCCAGTACGATCGCGTCGCGCGACCCGCCTACACCCGGGTCGATCACCGCAAGGAATACGCTGGCGCGCGGGTAGCGAGGCGCGAGCGCGGCAAGAAGGTGCGCCGCGGGCTCGACCGCGAAATCTGGCGCGTCGTTCAGCGCATCCACCACCGGCGTACCCGGCGCGTCGCGCTGCAGGACGGCCTTCACCTGCCCGAGATAGGGATCAGACGTGCCGAAGTCGGTGAACAGGACGATCACGCGCGCTCCAAAACAAAAAAGGCCGGACGGTGCCGGCCTTTTTCGCACGAACGCGCGGCGCGATCAAGCGGCCTTCTTGTCTTCCTTCTTCTCTTCGGCCGGCTTCTCGGGCTGGTCGAGCAGCAGTACCAGCGCGAGCGGCGCATTGTCACCCTTGCGGAAGCCGGTCTTCAGGATGCGCAGGTAACCGCCGTTGCGCTTGGCGTAGCGGGGTCCCAGATTGTCGAAAAGCTTGCCGACGATCTCCCGGTCGCGCAGGCGATTGAACGCCAGGCGCCGATTGGCGAGCGAAGGCTTTTTGCCGAGCGTGATCATTGGCTCCACGACGCGCCGCAGCTCTTTCGCCTTGGGTAGCGTGGTCGTGATCGTCTCGTGGCGCAGCAGCGAATTCGCCATGTTACGCAGCATCGCGAGCCGGTGGCTCGAGGTGCGGTTGAGCTTGCGGAGTCCGTGACCGTGACGCATTGCTTGTTGTCCTTATCTCCTGCGCGCGTTAGACGCGGTGATGCTCAAGTCCCGCGGGTGGCCAGTTCTCGAGCTTCATTCCGAGGGTGAGGCCGCGCGAGGCAAGCACTTCCTTGATCTCGTTCAGCGATTTGCGCCCGAGGTTCGGCGTCTTGAGGAGCTCGGTCTCGGTACGCTGGATGAGATCGCCGATGTAGTAGATGTTCTCGGCCTTGAGGCAGTTCGCCGACCGCACCGTGAGTTCCAGGTCGTCGACCGGGCGCAACAGGATCGGGTCCACCTGCGGCGACTTCGGCTGCTCGGCCGGCATCGAGGTGCCTTCGAGCTGGGCGAAGACGGACAGCTGGTCGACCAGAATGCGCGCCGAATAGCGAATCGCTTCCTCCGGCTCGATTGCGCCGTTGGTTTCGATATCCATGATCAGCTTGTCCAGGTCGGTGCGCTGCTCGACGCGAGCGGACTCGACCGCGTAGGAAACGCGGCGTACCGGGCTGAACGAGGCGTCGAGGACGATCCGGCCGATCCCCTTGGTCTCCTCCGGCAGGTAGCGCATGTTGCCCGGGACATAGCCGCGCCCGGACTCGACCTTGATCTGCATCTCGAGCTTGCCGCCCGACGCCAACGTCGCGATGACGTGCTCCGGATTGACGATCTCTACGTCGTGCGCGGCCTCGATGTCGGCGGCGGTGACCTGACCCTCGCCATCCTTCTTCAGAGTGAGGATCGCTTCCTGCCGATTGTGGAGGCGGAACACCACGCCCTTTAGGTTGAGCAGAATGTCGACGATGTCCTCGCGTACGCCGTCCATGGTCGAGTACTCGTGCACCACGCCGGCGATCTGTACCTCGGTCGGCGCGTAGCCGGGCATCGAGGACAGCAGGACGCGACGTAGAGCGTTGCCGAGCGTGTGGCCGTAGCCGCGCTCGAAGGGCTCCATCGTGACTTTCGCGTGATAGGGCGACAAGTTCTGCACATCTACGATGCGCGGCTTCAAGAATCCGGTTTGCGACATTTTTCCGTCCTGCAGTTAATCGTGTAGGGGGTGCGGGGACAAGACGCGGCTCGACCCGACGTCACCTCGTTACTTCGAATAGAGTTCGATCACCAGGCTTTCGTTGATCGAAGACGGCAGTTCCGGCCTGGTCGGCAGTGCCTTGAAGGTGCCTTTGAGCGCCTTCGCGTCGACTTCCATCCAATCTGGAACGCCGCGGCTCTCGGCGGCTTCGGCAGCGGCCTTGACGCGCAACTGCGCCTTCGCCTTCTCCGCCACTTCGACGACGTCCCCGGGCCTGACCTGGTACGACGGAATGTTCACCCGCTTGCCATTCACATGGATGCCGTTGTGGCGCACCAGCTGGCGCGACTCGGTGCGCGATGCGCCGAACCCCATCCGGTAGGCGACGCTGTCAAGGCGCGTCTCGAGCAGCTGAAGCAGCCGTTCGCCGGTCACGCCCTTGGAACGCGCCGCCGCGGCGTAGGTCTTGCGGAACTGGCGCTCGAGTACGCCGTAAATCTTGCGGATCTTCTGCTTTTCACGCAGTTGCTTGCCGTAATCCGAAAGGCGCTGGCCGCTTTTCTGCCCGTGCTGCCCCGGGGCGTAGCTGCGACGCTCCACGGCGCACTTGTCGGTGAAGCACTTCTCGCCTTTGAGAAACAGCTTCTCCCCTTCGCGGCGGCACTGGCGGCACTTAGCATCGAGATTTCTTGCCATGGCGTCTCCTTTACCGTCGGCTCAGACCCGGCGCCGCTTGGGCGGCCGGCAGCCGTTGTGGGGAACGGGCGTCACGTCAGCGATGCTCGAAATCTTGAGCCCGATCGCGTTCAGCGCGCGCACCGCCGATTCGCGTCCTGGCCCCGGCCCTTTGATGCGCACTTCGATGTTTTTCACTCCGCACTCCTGCGCCGCCCGGCCCGCGCGTTCAGCGGCGACCTGCGCGGCAAAAGGCGTCGACTTGCGCGAACCCTTGAAGCCCGCGTTGCCGGAAGTCGCCCACGACAGAGCATTCCCCTGCCTGTCGGTGATCGTCACGATAGTGTTGTTGAACGAAGCGTGCACATGCGCAATTCCCTCGGCCACGTTCTTCTTGACCTTCTTGCGGGCACGCGCTGCCTGCTGCGTCTGTTGCTGTGTGGAATTTCTGGTCGCCATGAATGTCCTTTAGCCTGCTTACACCTTGCCGGCCTGAGCCGTCAGCTTGATGGCCGTCTTGCGCGGCCCCTTGCGGGTCCGGGCGTTGGTGCGCGTACGTTGACCGCGAACCGGCAGGCCCTTGCGATGACGCACCCCGCGATAGCAGCCAAGGTCCATGAGCCGCTTGACGCTCATTGAGACTTCGCGCCGCAGATCGCCCTCGACCGAAAGGCGCATCACGTTGTCACGCAGCCGGTCGAGCTCCGAGTCGGTCAGGTCCTTGATCTTGCGCGACCCCTCGACGCCGGAGGCGACGCAGATCGCCTGCGCGCGAGCGCGTCCGATACCGTAGATCGCCGTCAGCGCGATCTCCGCATGCTGATGGTTGGGAATGTTTATTCCCGCGATGCGTGCCATGTGCTAGTCCCGTGAGTGCGTCGCGAACGAAAAGCCGAGTATTTTATCCCGAAATGCCTGTCTGCTCAAGAGGTTAAATCATCCCTGGCGCTGCTTATGGCGCGGATCGGAACAGATGACCCGCACCACACGCTTGCGGCGGACGATCTTGCACTTGCGGCAGATCTTCTTAACTGAAGCCATTACTTTCATGCCCTGCTCCTTTACCTTGGCGTCTACCTTGCGGGCAGACCGCCCTTGAAGTTTGCCTTGCGCAGCAGGCTCTCGTACTGGTGCGACATCACATAGGCCTGCACCTGCGCCATGAAGTCCATGGTGACCACAACGATGATCAGCAGCGACGTCCCGCCGAAGTAGAACGGCACGTTCCACTTCAGGATCAGGAATTCGGGCAGCAGGCACACAAGCGTGACGTACAGCGCCCCGACCAGGGTGAGGCGAGTCAAGATCTTTTCGAGGTAGCGCGCGGTCTGGTCGCCGGGGCGAATGCCCGGCACGAAAGCGCCCGATTTCTTCAGGTTGTCCGCGGTTTCCTTCGGGCTGTACTGCAACGCCGTGTAAAAGAAACAGAAGAAGATGATAAGGGCGGCGTACAGCATGACGTAAATTGGCTGCCCGGGGGTCAGCGTTCCGGCAATATCGCGCAACCAGACCATGCCTTCCTGCGAGCCGAACCAGCCGAGCAGAGTAGCGGGAAAGAGGATCAGCGAGCTGGCGAAAATCGGCGGAATCACGCCCGACATATTGAGCTTGAACGGCAAGTGGGAGCTCTGCCCGCCGTAGACGCGATTGCCGACCTGCCGCTTGGCATAGTTGACCAGTATCTTGCGCTGGCCGCGCTCCACGAAGCACACGAAGGCCGTCACGAAGACTACCGCGACCGCGATGCCCATCGCCGTCAAGGGGTGCATCGCCCCCGTGCGCACGAGTTCCAGCGTTCCGGCCACCGCATTCGGCAGGCCGGCCGCAATGCCGGCGAAGATAATGATCGAGATACCGTTACCGAGGCCCCGCTCGGTGATCTGCTCGCCGAGCCACATAAGAAACATCGTTCCGGTGACCAGGGTCGTGACGGCCGTGACGCGAAACATGAGGCCGGGATCCAGCACCAGGCCAGGCTGCGATTCGAGCGCGATCGAAATTCCGGTCGCCTGGAAAAGAGCGAGGAAAACGGTGCCGTAGCGCGTGTATTGAGTGATCTTGCGACGTCCGGATTCGCCTTCCTTGCGCAGCGCCTCGAGCTGAGGCGAGACTGAGCTCATCAACTGCATGATGATCGACGCCGAGATGTACGGCATGATCCCGAGCGCAAAGATGGTGAAGCGGCGCAGCGCGCCACCCGAGAACATGTTGAACATGCCGAGGATCCCGCCCTGCTGGCCCTGGAACAGCTGGGCCAGCACCCCGGGATCTATGCCCGGCACCGGGATGTGCGCCCCGATGCGGAACACGACGAGCGCGCCGAGCAGGAAGAACAGGCGTCGCTTCAGATCGCCGTAGCGCCCGGACTTTCCTGCGTTTGGGAGAGCAGTGGCCAATTTGAACGGTTCCCCGATGCCCTATGCCGCCGCCGGCGCGTCCTCGACCTTACCGCCTGCGGATTCGATCGCGGTGCGGGCGCCCTTGGTCGCCCGCACGCCTTTGAGCGTTACCTTGCGCGCCAGCTTCCCGGAAAGTATCACTTTCGCCGCCAGCGCCCGGTGCGACACGACGCCCTCGGCTTTGAGCGCGGCCAGATCGATCTCGCTCGCGCTCATCCGCTCGAGCTCCGAGAGACGCACCTCGGCCGTCGCGTCGCGCGACAAGGAGGTAAAGCCGCGCTTCGGCAGGCGCCGATGCAGCGGCATTTGACCACCTTCGAAGCCGATCTTGTGAAATCCGCCCGAACGTGCCTTCTGGCCCTTGTGACCGCGGCCCGCCGTCTTGCCAAGGCCCGAGCCGATGCCGCGACCGACGCGGCGACGCGAACTCTTCGCGCCTGGAGCCGGTTTGATGTCGTTAAGTCGCATGATTACCTCTGATTCCTACGCTACCACCTGAACCAGGTAGTAGACCTTGTTGATCATTCCCCGCACCGCCGGGGTGTCGGTCAACTCGACCATGTGATTCAGCCGTCGCAGACCAAGCCCGCGTACGGTCGCCCGGTGGCTCTCCTTGCAACCGGCAAGCCCCTTGATCAGCTTCACCTTGATCTTCTTGTCAGCCATATGCCGCCTCAGGAAAGAATTTCCTCGATCTTCTTGCCGCGCTTGGCTGCAATCTCCGACGGCGTGTTCATTGCCTGCAGGCCATTGAGCGTGGCGCGCACCACGTTGTACGGGTTCGTGGACCCGAAGCACTTGGCCAGAATGTTCGTGACCCCCATCACCTCGAATACCGCACGCATGGGGCCGCCGGCGATGATTCCCGTGCCCTCTGACGCCGGCTGCATCAGCACCTTCGCCGCGCCATGGCGACCCACCACCGAGTGCTGCAGCGTGCCGTGCTTGAGCTTGACCTTGAACAGGCGCCTGCGAGCCTCTTCCATCGCTTTCTGGACCGCGACTGGAACTTCGCGTGCCTTGCCCTTGCCCATTCCGATCCCGCCATCGCCGTCGCCGACCACTGTCAACGCAGCGAAGCCGAGCACGCGGCCGCCCTTCACCACTTTGGTCACGCGGTTCACTGCGACCATCTTCTCGCGCAACCCGTCGGAACGATCGTCCGCGGTCTGCATTCTCGGTTGGATCTTTGCCATGAGGTTCGTGCCCTTTAGAACTTCAGCCCGCCGGCCCGCGCTGCTTCGGCGAGCGCCTTGACGCGTCCGTGGTACTTGTAGCCGGAACGATCGAACGCGACCGTTTCGACACCTGCCTGCTTCGCCCTCTCCGCGATGCGCTGCCCGATGATTTCCGCTGCCTTGATGTTGCCGCCGTGTTTCAGCTTTGCGCGCACTTCCTTTTCGACGCTGGACGCGCTGGCGATGATTTTGTCGCCGGAAGCGGAGGTAATTTGCGCGTAGATATGGCAATTCGTGCGGTGCACTGTCAGACGCACCGCGCCAAGCTCCCGTATCTTGAGCCTGGTTTGTCGCGCGCGGCGAAGCCGCGAAGGATTCTTATCGAACATGGCCTTGTCCCGTTACTTCTTCTTCGTCTCTTTCAAGATGACGATCTCGTCGGCGTAGCGCACGCCCTTGCCTTTGTACGGCTCCGGTGCGCGGTAACTCCGCACCTCGGCGGCGACTTGACCGACCTGCTGTTTATCGATACCCGTGATGACGATTTCGGTCTGCGTCGGCGTCGTCACCTTCACGCCCTTCGGCATTTGGTGAACAACAGGGTGGGAAAATCCGAGCGTCAGGTTCAGCTTGTCGCCTTGTGCTTGAGCACGGTAGCCCACACCAACGAGTGCGAGCCGCTTTTCGAACCCTTTGCTCACCCCCGTCACCATGTTTGCGATCAGCGCGCGCATGGTGCCCGACATGATATTGGCCTGGCGCGAATTGCCGAGGGCCTTGCACATCAGGTTCTCGCCGTCTCTCTCCACGGCGACATTCGGATCGGCGGCGCGCGCAATGGCGCCGAGCGGCCCTTTGACGGATATCTGGCCCGAGGCGACGTTTACCTCGACGCCCTTGGGAACCGGAATAGGAAAGTTGCCGACGCGAGACATGTCCAGTTCCTTACGCCACGATGCAAAGCACTTCGCCGCCCACGCCCGTCGCGCGCGCTTTGCGGTCGGTCATCACCCCGTGCGAGGTGGAAAGAATTGCCACGCCGAGTCCGTTCATGACTTTCGGCAGGTCATTGCGTCCCTTGTACACACGGAGGCCCGGCTTCGAAATACGCTCGATGCGCTCTATCACTGGCTTGCCGGCGTAGTACTTGAGGCTGATTGCCAGTTCGGACTTGCCGTCGCGCTCGCGCACCCCGAAGTCCTCGACATAGCCTTCGTCCTTCAGCACCTGGGCGATCGACGCCTTGAGCTTGGAGGAAGGCATCAGGACTTCAGTGTGCCCGATCAGCTGCGCATTGCGGATGCGCGTCAGCATGTCCGCGATGGGGTCGCTCATGCTCATACTCTGTGCTCCTTACCAGCTGGCCTTGATGACGCCGGGAACTTCGCCGCGCATGGCCAGATCACGCAGCTTGTTGCGCCCGAGGCCGAATTTCCGATACACGCCACGCGGCCGGCCGGTAAGCGAGCAGCGGTTGCGCAGACGGGTCGGGGAAGCGTCTCGCGGCAGCTTCTGGAGCTGTACCCGCGCGGTGTCCTTGTCTTCGTCGGAGCTGCTGGAGCTCCACAGCACTGCGAGCAGCGCTTCGCGCTTTGCCTTGAATTTCTCGACCGTCTTGCGGCGCTTCTGGTCGCGGTTCTTGAGAGCAAGCTTCGCCATGCGTATACCTCAGTTTCTGAACGGGAAGCGGAACGCGGCGAGCAATGCGCGCGCCTCTTCGTCCGTCTTCGCGGAAGTGGTGATGCTGATATTCATGCCACGCAGCGCATCGACCTTGTCGTATTCGATCTCGGGAAAGATGATCTGCTCTTTGATTCCCAAGCTATAGTTGCCGCGGCCGTCGAAGGCGCGGCCCGAAATGCCGCGGAAGTCCCGGATGCGCGGAATCGCGATGTTCACCAGGCGATCGAGAAATTCATACATGCGCGCGCCCCGCAGCGTCACCATGCACCCGATGGGGTAGCCCGCCCGGACCTTGAAGGTGGCAATCGACTTGCGTGCCTTTGTCACCACCGGTTTCTGGCCGGCGATCTTCGTCATGTCGGCCACCGCATTGTCGAGCACCTTCTTGTCGCCGGTGCTCTCCCCGACGCCCATATTCAGCGTGATCTTCTCGATGCGGGGAACCTGCATTACCGACTTGTACCCGAACTTGCTCGTCAGTTCGGGAACCACCTTGTCACGGTAGAACAAGTGCAGCCGCGACGGCGGGATCGACGTCGTCGATTTTTCCTTGGGTTGGGCTGATGCTTTCGCCATATCGCTGACCTTACGCGTCCACCTGCTCGCCGTTCGACTTGAACACCCGCACTTTGCGCCCGTCTCCGAGAACCTTGAATCCCACGCGGTCCCCCTTCTTCGTACCGGGATTGAACAGTGCGACATTGGAAACGTTAATCGGCATGTCCTTGTCGACAATGCCTCCAGTGACCCCCTTCATCGGATTGGGGCGCTGGTGCTTCTTGACGCGATTAACCCCCTCCACGACGACATGTTCCTCGTCGACGCGGCGCAGAACCGTACCGCGCTTGCCTTTGTCGCGACCGGCAATGACGATGACCTCATCGCCTTTCCTGATTCTTTGCATGACGATTTCCTTCCGGCCCCTGTTACAGAACTTCGGGCGCGAGCGAAACGATCTTCATGAAGCGTTCCGTGCGCAATTCCCGTGTTACGGGGCCGAAGATACGCGTGCCGATGGGCTCGAACTTCGCAGTCAACAGCACTGCGGCATTGGAGTCGAACCGGATAAGCGAGCCGTCGGCGCGACGCACGCCCTTCGCGGTACGAACCACCACGGCGTGATAGATTTCGCCCTTCTTGACGCGCCCGCGCGGCGCGGCGTCCTTGACGCTCACCTTGATGACGTCCCCGATGCTCGCGTAGCGACGCTTCGAGCCACCTAGCACCTTGATGCACATGACCGCACGCGCACCGGTATTGTCGGCGACGTCCAATATGGACTGCATCTGAATCATTGCTTGTTCTCCATCCAACTTCCTCTGCCTCGCCGCCTAAGGCGTTGCAGCCAGTTTTGGATCCCGTCCGGGTTCTACGTACGCCCCATCGAGCGCAGCCGAGGGGCGAAAAGATCGAGGATTTTATACCACTTCTGGATTCTTAGGCAACTGAATCCGCTCAGACTTCCTTGGACTTCTCCAGGAGCCGGGTAACGGTCCAGGACTTCGTCTTGGAAAGCGGCCGGCATTCCGCGATTTCCACCAAATCGCCGAGCTTGACGTCGCCCGAGTCCACGTGAGCGTGGTACTTCTTCGAGCGCGTCATCGTCTTGCCGATCACCGGATGCTTAACTCTGCGCTCGACGAGTACGGTAACGGTCTTCTGCATCTTGTCGCTTACAACACGCCCGGTCAAGGTACGCGTGTTCTTCACCACTGCTGGCGCGGGAGTTTGCTCGGTCATTTGGCGGCCTTCTCTCTCAGCAAGGTGCGCGCGCGCGCGATGTCGCGACGCACCTTCTTCATTTGGCTGGTATTGGTGAGTTGCTGCGTTGCTGCCTGCATGCGCAGACTGAATTGCGCCTTGAGGAGATCGCTCAGCTCCTTTTGCAGGTCCTCGCCGCTCTTGGCGCGCAGTTCGCTAGTCTTCATGGCTTACCCCAGCATGCGGTGCACCACCGCTGTCTTGAACGGCAGCTTCGCCGCAGCGAGCGCGAAAGCCTGCCGCGCGAGCGGCTCGGTGACACCGTCCATCTCGTAAAGTATCTTGCCCGGCTGAATCTCGGCGACGAAGTACTCGGGATTGCCCTTGCCGTTTCCCATGCGTACCTCGGCAGGCTTCTGCGAGATCGGCTTGTCCGGGAATATGCGAATCCAGATGCGGCCGCCGCGCTTGATGTGGCGCGACATCGCACGCCGTGCCGCCTCGATCTGGCGCGCGGTGATTCGGCCCCGGGTCAGGGCCTTGAGGCCGTATTCGCCGAAGGACACCTTCGCGCCACGGGTTGCGACCCCCTTGTTGCGACCCTTCTGCTGCTTGCGGTATTTCGTACGTGCTGGCTGAAGCATTGCTTACTCCTTCTTGCCCTCTTCGGGCGCGGCCGCGTCGCCTTCCTTGGCTGCCGGCTTGCGCGTGCGCTTGACCGTCGTCTTCGGCTTGGACTCTCGCGCGCTATCGTCCTTCTTGGCCGCGCGGGGGCGCGCCGGCTTTTTCGTCTCGCCTTCCGGGGCGCCCTTGGCGGGTGACCTGCGCCCGGCAGGTCGCGGAACCGGCTTCTTCGCGCGCTTGGGCGCCGTCGGCTCTTCGGGCGTGGCCGGGGCGGCCGACGGCAACGCCGCCTGGGCCTCGCTCTTCGGCATCACTTCGCCCTTGTACACCCACACCTTGATCCCGATGACGCCGTAAGTCGTTTTGGCCTCGCCGAACCCATAGTCGATGTCAGCACGCAGCGTATGCAGCGGTACGCGCCCCTCGCGATACCATTCCGTGCGCGCGATTTCGATGCCGTTCAACCGGCCGGCGCTCATGATCTTGATGCCCTGCGCACCGAGGCGCATTGCATTCTGCATTGCGCGCTTCATCGCACGACGGAACATGATGCGCTTCTCCAGCTGCTGCGCGATCGAGTCCGCAATCAACTGAGCGTCGATCTCCGGCTTGCGGATCTCCTCGATATTGACGTGAACCTGCTGAACGCCCATCAGCCTGCGCAGTTCGCTCTTGAGGGACTCGATCTCCTCGCCCTTCTTGCCGATCACGACACCGGGCCTGGCAGAGTAGATGGTAATGCGCGCGTCCTTCGCCGGCCGCTCGATCACCACTCGTCCCACCGAGGCGTGCGCGAGCTTCTTCTTCAGAAATGCGCGCACCTTGATGTCATCGGCCAGCATGCCGGCAAAAGCACGCGTGCTGGCGTACCAGCGCGAGCTCCAGTTCTTGTTGACCGCCAGCCGGAAGCCGATCGGATTGATCTTCTGTCCCATAGATTGCTCTCTTAGTCGCCGACCGTGATGTAGATGTGGCAGGTGTGCTTGAGCACCCTGTTGCCTCGCCCTTTGGCGCGTGCGTGGAAGCGCTTGAGGAAGGCGCCACGCTCCACGTGGATCGTCTTCACCTTCAGCACGTCGATGTCGGCACCGTCGTTGTGCTCCGCATTGGCGATCGCCGATTCCAGCAGCTTCTTCAGGATCGCCGCGCCCTTCTTGGGCGTGAAGGCGAGAATATTGAGTGCCCGGTCGACGGGCTTGCCGCGGATCAGGTCCGCCACCAGCCGCCCCTTCTGGGCAGACATATGTGCTCCACGAAGCACCGCTCGAGTCTCCATATCGGGCCCCCTACTTCTTGCCGCCGGCCGGCGCGGCAGCAGGCGCAGGCGCTCCGGTTGGCGTGCCGCTGGTTTTCCTGTCCGCGGAATGGCCTTTGAACTGCCGTGTCAGCGCGAACTCGCCGAGCTTATGTCCGACCATGTTCTCTGTGACGTACACCGGGATGTGCTGCTTCCCGTTGTGCACCGCGATAGTCAGCCCGACGAAATCCGGCACGATCGTCGAGCGGCGCGACCAGGTCTTTATCGGTCGCTTGTCGCTCGTACCGCGCACGGCATCGACCTTCTTGATGAGATGCAGGTCCACAAAAGGACCCTTCTTGATTGAACGCGCCATTTTTCGCCTCGTTCTGCGTTATGCCCGACGCCGGTCGCGAACAATCATGTTCTGCGTCCGCTTGTTGCTTCGGGTCTTGTAACCCTTGGTCTGCACGCCCCACGGCGATACGGGGGGGCGCCCAGCCGAGGTACGTCCCTCGCCACCGCCATGCGGATGGTCGATCGGGTTCATCGCCACGCCGCGAACCGTCGGCCGTACGCCGCGCCAACGCTTGCGTCCCGCCTTGCCGATCGACTCGAGATTGTGTTCTTCATTGCCGACCTCTCCGATTGTTGCTCTGCAGTCGACATGCACCTTGCGGATCTCGCCCGACCGCAGGCGCAACTGCGCGTAGGAGCCTTCGCGCGCCAGCAACTGGGCACTCGAGCCAGCCGAACGGGCGATTTGCGCGCCCTTGCCCGGCAGCATTTCTATGCAATGCACCGTGGTGCCGACCGGGATGTTGCGCAACGGGAGCGCGTTGCCCGGTTTGATCGGCGCCTCTACGCCCGACAGCAGCTGTACGCCGGGCGTTACGCCCTTCGGTGCGATAACGTAGCGGCGCTCGCCATCGACGTAGAGCAGCAGCGCCAGGTTCGCGCTCCGGTTCGGATCGTATTCCAGCCGCTCGACCTTTGCCGCGATGCCGTCCTTGTTGCGCTTGAAATCGACGAATCGGTAATGCTGCTTGTGGCCGCCGCCCTTGTGCCGCATGGTAATGCGGCCGGCATTATTGCGCCCGTTCGTCTTCAATTGCTTGGCAAGCAGCGGCGCGTGAGGAGCACCCTTATGCAAGTTAGGGCTGACGACCTTCACCAGCGCACGGCGCCCCGGCGAGGTAGGTTTGACTTTGACCAGTGGCATGGCTTACTCCGTCGCCGCGAAATTGATTTCCTGCCCCGGCGCGAGGCAGACGAAGGCTTTCTTCCAATTGCGCCGACGACCGTTGAATCGACCGAAGCGCTTGGCTTTGCCCTTCACGTTGGACACCGTGACCGAATCGACCCTGGTCTTGAACAGAAGCTCGACCGCCGCCTTGATCTCCGGCTTGCTGGCGTCGTCGGCCACGCGGAACACGTACTGCCGGTTCCGCTCGGCGAGCATCGTGCTCTTTTCCGACACTATCGGCGCCAGAACGACCTTCATCAGCCGATCGGCGCTGTATTTCTTGGTCGCCGTCATTTCAGCATCTCCTCGAGCTTCTGCACCGCCTTCTTGGTCAGGAGAACGTTCGGAAATCGAACCAGCGCCACGGGATTGGCGTGCTGCGCCGCGACCACCATCACGTTCGGCAGGTTGCGCGAGGACAGCAGTAGGTTCTGATCGACCTCGTCGGTGATGAGCAGCACGCCGGTGAATCCCATCGATTTGACTTTCTGCGCCATGAGCTTTGTCTTCGGCGCATCCAGCTTGAACTCATCCACGACACGGATCCGATCCTCGCGCGCAAGTTGCGACAGGATAGATGCCATCCCGGCGCGGTACATCTTGCGGTTGACTTTGTGCGAGAAGTTCTCGTCTGGACTCGCGGCGAAGATCTTGCCGCCGCCGCGCCAAAGCGGGCTCGAAGCCATGCCGGCGCGCGCGCGACCCGTTCCCTTTTGCCGCCAGGGCTTACGCGTCGATTTGGCCACGTCGCTGCGCTCCTTCTGCTTGCGCGTGCCGAGACGGGCGTTCGCCTGGTAGGCCACCACGACCTGGTGCACAAGGTCCTCGTTGAAGTCGCGCCCGAACAGCGCATCGGGCGCGTTGAAGGTGCCGGCGGCGCCCTTGTCACTGACCATCTTGAGTTCCATGGCGCCTCCTAGCCCTTGGCCGTGGGCCGAACGATGACGTCACGGCCGCTCGAACCGGGCACCGCTCCCTTCACGAGCAGCAGCTGGCGCTCGGTGTCGACCCGCACTACGACGAGGTTCTGCACCGTGCGCCGCACATTGCCCAGATGGCCGGCCATGCGCTTGCCAGGAAAGACGCGCCCAGGATCCTGGTTTTGGCCAGTCGAGCCAGGCCTGTTGTGCGAAACCGAGTTCCCGTGCGATGCGCGGTTCGACGAGAAGTTGTGGCGCTTGATTACGCCAGCGAAGCCCTTGCCGATCGATACTCCGGAAATGTCCACCTTCTGCCCGACCTTGAATAGCTCTACGCCAAGCTTGGCGCCCACTTTGAAGGCAGCGAGTTCATCGGGCTTCGCGCGGAATTCCTTGAGGGTGCGGCCTGCCTCTACTGCAGCTTTGGCGAGGTGGCCTGCAAGCGGCTTGACGACGCGGCTGGCCCGGCGCTTACCGAACGCAACCTGCACCGCGGCGTAACCGTCGCTTTCGGGCGTCTTGATCTGCGTGATCCGGTTGTCGGACACGTCGAGCACCGTCACCGGCAGCGTTTCGCCGTCATCGGTAAAGATGCGCGTCATGCCGACCTTGCGGCCGACGAGTCCAATAGTCATTTTCTTAACCTCTCTTGAGGCGCCAGCTGCAATTGGCCGGCCTTACTGTCAATCATCTACCCGGTTGCCCGGGAATCCAGCGCCCCGGCGAATAAGAGAGCCGGAGCAAAAAATTTGCCTTCTGCTTCTTTTCTTACTGCACCTTGATTTCTACGTCGACGCCCGCTGGCAGGTCGAGCTTCATCAGCGCGTCCACGGTCTTGTCTGTCGGGTCGATAATGTCCATCAATCGCAAGTGAGTGCGGATCTCGAGCTGCTCGCGCGACGTCTTGTTGACGTGCGGCGAACGAAGAAGATCGAACCGCTGCCTGCGCGTCGGCAGCGGCACCGGGCCGCGCACAACCGCGCCCGTACGTTTCGCCGTGTCGACGATCTCCAGCGCCGACTGATCGATCAAGCGATAGTCGTATGCCTTGAGACGGATGCGGATGCGTTGGCTTTGCATTGTCCTTACTCGATGACCTTGGCGACGACGCCGGCGCCGACGGTCTTGCCGCCCTCGCGAATGGCAAAGCGCAGGCCCTGCTCCATCGCGATCGGCGCAATCAGCGTCACCACCATCTTGATGTTGTCCCCC
>JBAUTD010000310.1:0-15721 GCA_049582045.1 Burkholderiales bacterium | reverse complement strand
GTGCGACTTCGGAGGACTCGATCGGCGTGCCGCGGCTTCGTACGCGCAGCAAGGCACCCTCGAGCGCGTAGCCGAGCGCGTGCATCGGCTCCATCTGCACGGTGCCGCAGATGCCCGCCAGCGTATGCGCCGCGCGCACCAGGTCCTCGTGTACCGACCCCGACGCGGCGACGGCGGCGAGTTCGCGTTCCAGCGTTTCGATGTGCTGCCGGGCCTCGTTTACGAACACCGCGTACAGCGAAGGCGACAACGTTGCGGCACCGACGGCTACCGGAGCCTCGCCGCGTCCGAGCCGCTCGGCCGCAGCGAGCAGGTCCTCGGCGTCGGGCTGCGGCTCGCCCCGGCGCAGCCGGCCGACCCAGTCTGCGAACGTCTCGCGAGAGAGATCGATGACCTCGTGCAACGCCGGTGTCGCAGCGCGCTCCTCGTGCAGCCACAGATTGAGCAACTGTTCGAGCGCCCATGCCGCCTCGGCCAGGCGCGTCAAGCCCACCATGCGGCCGCTGCCCTTCAACGTGTGAAAGGCACGCCGGATAGCAGCGAGCTCCGGCATCGCCCCGGGGCGGGCCCGGCTCGCGGCGAGGTTTTCGGCCATCGCCGCCAGCACGCCGTCCGCCTCTTCTAGGAAGATCGCCAGTAGCTCTTGGTCGAACGCTTCTTCGCTCGCCTGCAGCAGGCGCTGCGCGTCCGCGGAGGCCGACTCGGACGGAGGCGCGAGCTGCGCCATGGATCTCGCCAATGGGCTTTCGCCCCCGAGGCTCCCGGTCGCGTCGAGTTGCGAGAGCGCCTCGCGCGCATGCGATCCGAGCGAGGCGTCCGCCACCAGTTGGGCGTCGTCCCTGATTTCACCCAGCTTGCTCCGTAACCGCGCCTTGAGCTCCTCGCTCTGCGGCGCCTCGCGCAACGCCTCGTACAGAGCCTGGCTGTCGCGCCTCTTCTGCTTCAGCTCCCTCTCCACGCTAGGTGCCGTAGGCGGTTGCTGCGCGCCTACGGGCCGCATCGCCGCGGCGAAGTCCGCTTTGCCGTGGCGTAGGGCATCAAGATAGAAGCCGAGACCGGACAGGATCTGCGCGACCGCCTCGAATTCCTCGAGCGCGGGTCGCGCCGTCGCGCCCGCGAATGCGCGAATACGCTCGGCGCAGCGCTCGAGCGCCCCTCGTGCCTCTTCTTCGCCCAGCAGCGCGAGCGCTCCGGAAACCTGATGAATCACGGGATCCAGCGCCGAGAGCTCCGCCGCGCGCGTGGGGTCGCGGAAGTAAACATCCAGCGTCTGCTCGATCCGGTGCAGGTTCGTCTGCATCTCCGCCAGAGCACTGCCGAGCGCGAGCCTTTCCTGCGCTCGCTGCGTCATTTCGTTGATCAGCGCGGCGTCTTGCGGCTCACCGGTGGCCTCGGCGTTGAATACCGCCACCGCAAGGCGCGAGAGCATCACTTTGACCTGGCGGTCGAAATCGGACGGCAGCTGGCGGTAGTTCTCTGCCGCGTTCTCTGCCACCAGCAGGGCGGTCGCAACCTCCATCGCCGCCGCGTCGGACAGCCGCCTGGGTGCGGCCTCGAGCTCGGCGGCGACGCGCGCGATCTCCCGCGTAAGCTTCGCGAGGTCGAGGTTCCCGAGTCGCCAGCCGCTCTCCGCAACCGCGCTTGCATGTTGCGAAAACCCCGCGAGCGCGCTGTCGATGCCGGCGACGTATTTGTTCCAGGCCTCCTTCGCATGGCCGATCGCCTCCCGCAAAGCCAATGCCAGCGGCACGCGCTGCGAGATGTCGGGCTCCGCCGTGTCCGACGGCAGGCTGCCGTCGAGGCGGTAGGCCTGCCGCGCGGTGCGCGCACGGGCGCTTGAGCGCTCCGGGCCCGCACCGGTCTTGCCGCTGCACGCAAGCCAGTAGAGCACCTCGCGCTGCAACTGCTCCGCGACGGACACCGATGCGCCGTCAGCCAGGCGCCGCAGTTGTTGCTCGACGCGTGCGGCGATCTGGCGAAGCGCCGGCTCCGGCGCGAGGTCACCGTGCGCCAGCGCGTCGATCAGGGCGCCCGCGGTCCACCAGAACGCGCGCTGCGGCGGCAGGCTCTGGGTCTGCTCCACCGCGTCGACAGCAGCCAGCATCTCACCGAGCGCCGAACGATCGTCGGCGTCGCGCAGCCACTTCACGAAACCGCGCTGGTAGCGCATGCGCTGCGCGCGCAGGTAAGTATCCGACTCTTCCTGAGACAGGCGCAGCGCGGGGTGGTCGCGCGGAGGTGGCGCAAGAGAAAGATCGGGAAAGTAAAGCTCCGCTTCCGACGGAGACGGCGCGCCGCGCGCCTCGAGCAGCGCCCGGTACGCCGGAAACATCCGCAACGGCTGGTCAGTGGCGCCGTCCAGCAGGTCGGCGAGGTACTTTCCGATCGTGCCGATCGCGCGCTCGAGCACCTGCACGGTCGCCGCATCGCCGTTCACCCTGCCGGCCTGAAGATCCGCCAGCAGCGCCTCTGCCTGTTCGAAGAACCTCGTCACGCCCTCTAGACCAACGATTTGCACCGCGCCGCTTGCCTGGTGGAGGTGTCCTTCGCAGGCCTTCAGCTCCGCTCGCGCCTCCGATCTGCCCCCATAGGCCTGCAGCGCCGCTCGAGCGCGTTCGAGCGAAGAATCAATTTCGCTCTTGACCCAACCCAACGGTCCTATGTCGAACGCGGCGCTCATCGTCCTGTGCGCGTGCAAGGCCCCGGTTCAGAGCTTGAAGTTCGCCACCGAACCGCTCAAGCCGCGGGCCAGCCCGGCAATCTGGCCGACCGAGGCCGCGGTGCGCTTGGTGCCTTCGGTCGTCTGTTCCGTGATGCCGAGGATGTTTCGCATGCTCACCGCAACCGCGCCCGCGGCCCTCGCCTGGCTCTGCGTGGTGCGTGAGATGTTTTCGATCAGCCCCGCGAGGTTGCGCGACACCTCGCCAATCTCGGCCAGCGCCTGGCCGGCCGCGTCCGACAAGCGCGCGCCCTCGACCACGCCCTGCGTGCTCTTTTCCATCGCGCTCACGGCATCCTGCGTATCGGTCTGAATCGTCTTGACGATCGCGCCGATTTGCTTGGTCGCCTCGCCCGAACGCTCGGCCAGGCGCTGCACCTCTTCGGCCACCACGGTGAAGCCTCGCCCCGCCTCCCCGGCGGATGCCGCCTGGATGGCGGCATTCAGGGCCAGGACGTTTGTTTGCTCGGTGATGTCCGAGATCAGCTCGACGATTTCGCCGATCTCCTGCGAGGACTCTCCCAGCCGCTTGATCCGCTTCGCCGTTTCCTGGATGTGCTCGCGAATCTCATTCATGCCTGCTATCGCGTTGTGCACCGCCTGCTGTCCCTTCTCGGCCGCGGCAAGCGAGGCGCGCGCGACGCTTGCGGATTCCGTCGCGCTCGCGGAGACCTGGTTGATCGCGCGTGCCATGCCGAGCACTTGAGTGCCGGTATTGCGGATTTCCTGCGACTGGCGCTCGGCCGCGGCCAGCAGCTGGGTGGAAGTGTGTTGAGCGGACTCCGTCGCCGAAGTCACTTGTGCGACAGCCGTGTTGATCCTGCCCACCAGCGTGCGTAGCTCCTCCACCGCAAAGTTCACCGAATCGGCGATCGCTCCCGTGATCTCCTCCGTCACCGTGGCGTGCACCGTAAGATCACCTTCGGCGAACGGCTGCATTTCGTTCATCAGGCGCAGGATGGCCTCCTGGTTCTGGTCGTTCTGACGCTTGACCGTCGCTTGCTGGGCTTCTGCCTGCTCGCGGCGCACGCGCTCGTCCTGCACGAAGGCGTAGGCCATCAGCGCCAGAACGATCACCATCGCAACCACCAGAGTCGCGATCAGGTAGATCGTCTTGTCTCCGGCGAGGTGCGCCGCGAACTCGTTGGCCAGCCGCTCGCTTGAATCCAGCAGCTTCTCGGAATCGCCGAAGACCGAGTGCGCCGCACGCTTGGCAGCCACCAGGCGCTGCATGTTGCCCAGGATCGAGGCGACCGCCTCGCGGTAGCCCTTGAACGCCTGTGCAAGCTCATCCAGCTTGGCCGCGGTTTCCGCGTTTCGCGCGGCCGGCAGCCGCAATGCAGCGCTGCCGTTGCGCAGCCCCTCTAGCGTGGAGCGGAACACGTTGGTGTCCTTGCCGAGCAGAAACGCCACCTCCGGGTCGATGGTTTCGCCGGCCAGTAGCGCGTTGGCGTTCTTCGCCAGTCGCTGCGTCAGCATCACGAGCTCTCCGGCGGCGGAGATTTCGCGCGTCGAAGCCCCGGAGCGCAACTCGTTGGTCTGCACCTGCTCGGCGAGGTCGAGCAACTGGGGGTTCGACTCGTTCACTCGCGCCACTGCGGTGCCTAGGCCGATAAGGTTGGCCTGGTCGCGCAACAGGGTGGTCGCGCTGCGCTGGGTACCCTGCCACTGTGAAGCCAGCGTCTGCAGCGCGGGGCGCGCCCGCTCCGGACTCGGCGGCACCGTGACGCCGCGTACCGTGCCGCCGTTCTGCAGCCGTTGCAGGATCTCGGCAAATGCGTCCCGGCTTGAGCGAACCTGTTTGAAGGCCTCCGGATTACCCAACAGGCTTTGCAGCGACGCTTTGCCCAGTCGCTGCGAAAGCATGCGCAACTGGCCGGCATCGGCGATGTATTGCGCGCCGTACGTCGAGTTCCGGTAGTTCGCCCAGACGAAATATGCGGTCGCGACCAGGAGTACCAGGAACAACGGGAGCAAGACAGTAAGTGGACGCCTGCGATTACCGAGTGTGCCGAAGATGTTCAGTTTCGTTGCCATGAAGCCTCCGTCGTGCAGCGCTCAGTGCAGCGCGACATCAAGAAAATCGCGCTGAGCAAGCAACTTGCCGCAATCGAGCTCGCGCCAGGTTCGCCCATCGCCGTCGCGCCATGCGCCGGCTGTCCAGGGCGACGCGCCCCCTTCGTCGTCGAGCGAATCGAGCTCGCCCAGGTTTCGTAGCCCGGAAAGGCGGGTGACAAGCAGCGCGACATTTACCCCGTGCGGCTGTCCGATCAGAAGAAGCCTGTTCTCGGTGCCGCGCACCGTGGCGGCCCCGCCGGTGAAGGCGGAAAAGTCGGACACGCCATACAGTACGCCGCGGACGTTCGCGACGCCGAGAAACCAATCCTCGGTCAGGGGCACGCGTGAAATCTCGGGCACCGTAAGCACCTCGCCCGAGCTGTCCAGACGCAGCAGCCAGCGGGTTTCACCTGCCTCGAACGACAGGCGGGCGCTGGGCGCGGCCTCGCCAGCCGCCGCCTTCAGCCGGTTCGCGAGGCTCTCCTGAAAATCCCTCAGACTGGCCCGTTTGGACATGCGATCAACCCAGCGCCGCGATCTTGGTCGCGAGTTCGTTGACGTTGACAGGCTTGACGACGTAGTCCCTCGCGCCCTGTCGCATGCCCCAGATGCGATCGGTCTCCTGCGATTTCGAGGTGCACATGATGACCGGAATGTGTTTGGTTGCCTCGTCGCGGGTAATCTGGCGCGTAGCCTGGAAGCCGTTCGTGCCGGGCATTACCACGTCCATGATCACCAAGTCCGGGAGCTCCGCGCGCGCCTTGTCGACCGCCTGCTCCCCGCTTTCGGCCAGCACGACCTGATATCCGAGCTTGGACAGGCTTTCGAGAAGGAACTGGCGGTCGGTCGCCGAATCGTCTGCGACCAGGATCTTCTTTACAGGCATGATGATTTCTCCGTAGTCCTTCAGTTGCCGCCGCCGCGCGCGGCCGCGTGCGCAGCGACCGCCCCGATCAAGCTTTCCCTTGTGAATGGCTTGGTCAAGTACTCGTCCGAGCCGACCATGCGACCGCGCGCGCGGTCGAACAGACCGTCTTTCGACGACAGCATGACGACAGGAGTCGACGCGAACCTCGAGTTCTTCTTGATCAGAGCGCAGGTCTGGTAGCCGTCCAGACGCGGCATCATGATATCGACCAGCACGATATCGGGCTGATGATCCGCGATCTTTGCCAGCGCGTCGAAACCGTCTTCGGCGAGGATTACCGTGCAGCCGGCCTGCAGCAGGAAGATCTCCGCGCTGCGGCGAATGGTGTTCGAATCATCGATCACCATGACCTTTAGGCCGGTCAATTCCGCCGTTTCCATCTGCCAGGAGCCCCCGTGCGCCCGTCAGGACGAGCGTATACCCGGGGCGCAGCGCGCCCGCGGGCTGCAAAACAACGCAAAGCCAGACACTACGCTAATCGGTCGGGGCGTGACGCGCAAAAAATCACGCTGGGCTAAATTTCGACCATTTCAAAGTCTTCCTTGCGCGCGCCGCATTCGGGGCAGGTCCAGTTTATCGGGACGTCCTCCCAGCGGGTGCCCGCAGCGATTCCTTCGTCAGGCAGTCCTGCGGCTTCATCGTACACATAGCCGCAGATAAGGCACATCCAGGTGCGGTACGGCTTTTCATCAGGCATGGGGCCGTGCAAGGTAGGTTAAAATGGGTCGAAATCTTAGCGTATTCCGCGGCGGCGCTTGATCGCCGCGCTTGAGCGCTGAGCGCGAGCTGTCCCGAATGCCCTCCCAACCGCCGATCGTGCTCACGTTTGCCGCGTCCGATCCTACCGGAGGCGCCGGGCTGCAGGCCGACCTTCTCACCCTTGCAAGCATGGGTTGCCATCCTCTGTCGGTGGTCACGGCACTTACCGTGCAGGACACGCGCGGCGTGGAAGGCATACTCCCGATCGACGCTGAATGGGTCTCCGACCAAGCCCGACGCCTGCTGGAGGACATGCCGATTGCGGCGTTCAAGCTCGGCGTTCTCGGATCAGCCGAGAACGTCACCGCGGTAGCCGAGATCGTGTCCGACTACCCCGATATTCCGGTGATCCTCGATCCGGTTCTCGCCTCGGGACGCGGCGATGCGCTCGCCACCGATGACATGATCGACGCGCTGCGCGAGCTGCTGGTACCGCAGGCGTCCATCGTGACGCCAAATAGCATCGAGGCAAGGCGCCTGACCGAGGAGGACGACGACGCAGAGGAGCCGGGGGTGGAAGAGTCCGCCCGACGCCTGCTCGCGCTGGGATGCGAATATGTCCTCGTCACGGGGACGCATGAGGCGACGGCCGAGGTGATCAACAGGCTGTACGCCGACCAGGGCATTGTGCGCGAAGACCGCTGGCAGCGCCTGCCTGGCAGCTACCACGGCTCCGGCTGCACGCTTGCCTCCGCGATAGCGGCGGCACTTGCCAACGGCCTGGACATGCCCGAAGCAGTGCGCGAAGCGCAGGAGTACACCTGGCAGGCCCTCGCCAGCGGATTTCGCCCCGGCATGGGGCAGCTGCTGCCCGACCGTTTCTTCTGGGCGCGCGAGGTGGACACCGAGCCCGAGCAGGGCGCGCCATGAAGCTCGCCGGCCTGTATGCCATTACTCCGGACGCGGCAGACAGTCACGCGTTGATCGAGCGCGTCCGCACGGCGATGCATGGCACGGCGCCGCGAGGCTGGGCGGCGCTGCAATATCGTAACAAGCTCGCCGGCGTGCGGCAGCGCGCGGCCGAAGCCAGCGCCCTGGCCGAGCTCTGCGTGGTTTATGGCGTGCCGCTGATCATCAACGACGACGTCGAGCTCGCGCTCGCCTCGGGCGCCGACGGCGCGCACCTAGGCAGCGACGACGGCGATTTCGCGCTGGCGCGCGCTCGAGTCGGCTCCCGCCTTCTCGGCGCATCCTGCTACAACCGACTGGACCTCGCGCGCCGCGCAGTGGCCGCAGGCGCAGACTACGTCGCTTTCGGTAGCGTGTTCCCTTCGCCGACCAAGCCGGGCGCGGTGCGTGCCCCGCTCGCGCTATTCGGGCAGGCGCGCGCGCTCGGTGTGCCGCTGGTCGCGATCGGCGGCATTACACTGGAAAATGCCGGCGAAGTCATCCGAGCCGGCGCCGATTGCGTCGCCGTGATTTCAGCTCTGTTCGACGCGCCGGACCCCTCCGCGCGCGCACGCGCCTTTACCGAGCTTTTTTCAACCCGTATGAGCCCTGCCGCATGACCAGCAGAAACGAGAGCCTGTTCGCACGCGCCCAGCAGCTTATACCTGCAGGGGTCAACTCACCGGTGCGCGCATTTCGCGCCGTCGGTGGCACGCCGCCGTTCCTCGAGCGCGCCTCGGGCGCCTATCTCTGGGACGCCGACGGAACCCGCTATATCGACTATGTCGGATCGTGGGGCCCGATGATCGCCGGCCATACCCATCCAAAGGTCGTCGAGGCGGTGACGGCGGCCGCCGCGCACGCGTTGTCCTTCGGCGCGCCGACTGCGAGCGAGATCGAGCTCGCGCAGGCGATCTGCCGCCTTGTCCCGTCGATCGAGATGGTGCGACTGGTTTCCTCGGGCACTGAAGCGACCATGACGGCGATCCGCCTTGCGCGCGGATTCAGCGGGCGCGATGTAATCGTCAAGTTCGAGGGTTGCTACCACGGCCACGCCGACAGCCTGCTCGTCAAGGCGGGCTCGGGTGCGCTCACTTTCGGCAATCCGAGCTCGGCCGGCGTTCCGGCGGCAACCGCGGCGCAGACGCTGGTGCTGGGATATAACGATGCCGCAGCGGTGCGCGAGCTTTTCGCGATGCGCGGCGCCGAGATCGCGGGCGTGATCGTCGAGCCGGTCGCGGGCAACATGAATCTCGTTCTGCCAGCGCCCGGGTTTCTCGAGACCCTGCGCGAGGTATGCGTGCGTCACGGCGCCGTGCTCATCTTCGACGAAGTCATGACCGGATTTCGCGTCGCGACCGGCGGCGCGCAGCAGCGCTTCGGCATCCGGCCGGACCTGACTACGCTCGGCAAAGTGATCGGCGGCGGCATGCCGGTGGGCGCATTCGGCGGCCGCCGGGACATCATGCAGCGCATCGCGCCGCTCGGGCCCGTGTATCAGGCAGGCACGCTGTCGGGCAATCCGGTCGCGATGGCCGCCGGCCTCGCCACGCTCGCGCTGGTCGAGGCGCCCGGATTTCAGCAAAGCATAGAGGCGACCGCGAAGGCGCTCGTCACCGGACTTGCTGCGGAAGCGAAGAAGGCGGGCGTCGTTTTTTCGGCGCAGTCGATCGGCAGCATGTTCGGCCTGTACTTTCGCGCTGCGCCGCCGACGAGCTTCGCCGAGGTCATGCAATGCGATCAGGAGCGCTTCAATCGCTTCTTTCACGAAATGCTGGCGCGCGGGGTCTATCTCGCGCCATCGGCGTACGAGGCGGGCTTTGTTTCGGCAGCGCACGGCGAAGCGGAAATCGAAGCCACGCTCGCGGCCGCGCGCGCGACCTTTGCCGCCATCGCGTGAGGCTGCGGGCACGAACTTTGTGCCCTTTTCTCTGTCGAAATCGTCACCATGCAAATCGCCACCCGTGAACTGTCCCGGCTCGAGCGGGAAGCGCTCGAGCGCCACCTGCTCTCGCTCGACGATGAGGACCGGCGCCTGCGCTTCGGCGTCGCCTTGCCCGACCAGGCGATCCACGACTACGTCTCGCGCATTGATTTCGAGCGCGACGCGGCGTTCGGCGTGTTCGACGACTCGCTGCGGCTGGTCGCGGCGGCGCATCTTGCCCGCTGCGATAGCCACGCCGAACTGGGCGTTTCCGTGCTACCTCCCTGGCGGGGGCGCGGCGCCGGCGCCGCGCTGCTCGCGCGCAGTCACACGCATGCGCGCAACTGGGGCATTCGCGCCCTGTTCATGCATTGCCTGAGCGAGAACGGCGCTATGATGCACCTGGCCCGCAAGCAGGGCATGCGCATCGTGACCGAGCGCGGTGAATCCGACGCCTGGCTCGAGCTGCCGCCGGCGGATGCCTCGAGCTACGTCGACCAGCTCCTTGCCGAGCGGGTGGGACTGTTCGACTTTGCGCTCAAGCGCCAGTTGCAGGCGGTGCGCAGCATCGCCGGCGCCCTGCGGTTCAAACCAGAAGCAGGGTAGCCAGGCCGAGGAAGATGAAGAACCCGCCGGAATCGGTGCACGCGGTGATCAGCACCGACGAGCCGATGGCTGGATCTTTGCCGAAGCGCGAGCGCAGCCACGGGATTGCGACTCCCATCAGCGCGGCGAGGATAAGATTGAGCACCGTGGCGAGCGCCATGACGCCGCCCAGCGCGACGTTGCCGTAGAGCACGTACGCAATCACTCCGAGCAGCGTTCCCCATACGACACCGTTGATCAGCGCCACGCCGAGCTCCTTGGCGAGGAGCTTGCGCCAGTATTGCGCCTGGATCTGGCCAAGCGCAAGCGCGCGCACGATCATGGTGATGGTCTGGTTGCCGGAGTTGCCGCCAATACCCGCCACGATAGGCATCAGCGCGGCAAGCGCGACCAGTTTTGCGATTGAGCCCTCGAAAGCGTTGATCACGCGAGACGCGATGAAAGCCGTGAACAAATTGATCGCCAGCCACGACCAGCGGTTGCGGAAGCTGTTCAGCACCGGCGCGAAGATGTCCTCCTCCTCGCGAAGGCCGCCTTCGGCCAGCTGCGTCTCCGCGCTCGCTTCGCGAATATAGTCGACCACCGCATCGACCGTGAGCCGCGCCACGAGGCGCTCGCGCGCGTCGACTACCGGCGCGGAAACCAGATCGTAGCGCTCGAAGGCCTGTGCCGCGTCCGAGGCGCGGTCCTGCGGATGCAGCGTGACGCGCTCGGGCACCATGACGCTCGCCACCTCCGCGTCGAGATCGGAGACGATCAGCCGCGCAAGCGGCAGCGTTCCGCGCAGTCGCCTTTCGCGGTCGACGACGTACAGCTGATCGGTGTGGTCCGGAAGCTCGTCCATGCGCCTCAAATAGCGTGTCACCGCCTCGAGGGTGACGTCCTCGCGCACCGTCACCATCTCGAAGTCCATCAGCGCACCGACCGTTCCCTCCGGATACGACAGCGCGGAGCGCAAGCGCTCCCGCTCCTCGGCGGGCAGCGACTGCACGACCTCCTGGATTACCTCAGCGGGGAGGTCCGCTGCCAGGTCGGCGAGCTCGTCGGCCTCGAGCGTCTCGACCGCGGCCACCAGCTCGTCCGAATCCATGCTCGCGATGAGCGATTCGCGCACCGCGTCCGACACTTCCAGCAGGATCTCGCCGTCACGGTCGGCCTTTATCAGCTCCCACACGACCAGCCGCTCTTCGAGCGGCAGCGCTTCGAGGATGTAAGCGATATCGGCCGGATGCAGGTTATCGAGCTTGGCGCGCAGCTCGGCGAGGTGCTGCTTGTGAACCAGTTGCTCGACCAGCGCGTGACGGGGCACTTCCTGGCGGCTCACCAGTCCCTCTACCAGGGCGTGGCGATGCAGAAGCTCCTGCACTTCGCGCAGGTTCTCTTTCAGGTCCTCGACTTCGAGCCTTGTAAGCAGTTCGGACATGTCGCCTGCGCGCAGCGCCGGCCGGTGGCCGGCCCGGGGCCATTGTATTGAATCGATGCGGTGGGCGGAACCGCCGTCCGTGCCGCTAGGCCGTCACGGGATCTGCGCCGCCGGCATGCGCGCGCGAATAGTCGCGATGCGTTCCGCGAGGTACGCCGTCATGCGACCGCGATCATAACGGCGCGGACTCGGCAAAATGGCGGCAAGCCAGGCGGCCTGCTCCGGCCCGAGCTGCGCCGCTGAGACGCCGAAGTGATGTCGTGCCGCCGCCTCTGCGCCGAAAATGCCGTCGCCCCACTCTGCCACGTTCAGGTACAGCTCGAGAATGCGGCGCTTGGACATGGTCGATTCGAGCATCCAGGTGATTGCGGCCTCCTCGCCCTTTCTCACCCACGTGCGTTCGCCCGACAGCAGCAGGTTCCTCGCCAGTTGCTGGCTTATGGTGGACGCGCCCGCGACGATCTTGCCCCGTCGTTCGTTTTTCTCGATTGCCTTCTCGATCGCCTCCCAGTCGAATCCCGCGTGGTCGAGAAACTTCGCGTCCTCGGAGGCGACGACGGCGCGCTTGAGGTTTGCCGATATGAGCGCGTAAGGCACCCAGCGCCGCTGCAAGCGCGCACGCGGGTCTTTCTCCCTCACGCGCTCGAGCTGCTCGCGCATGAATGCGGTGCTGGTCGGATTGTGCGTGTTCCACCACAGTACGTGGGCGAAGAACCATGCCTGAATCAGAAGCAAGGCGAGCGCCAGCGCGGCCAGGCCATAGCGCAAACTCTTCCATACGAGCCGCAGAGTGCGCATCAACCTCGCCGCAGCGCGGCGAGCACGGTCCGCGTCTCGGGGCGCACGCCGCGCCATATGAAGAATGATTCCGCGGCCTGCTCCACGAGCATGCCGGCGCCGTCGCTCGTGCGCACGCCCACGTCCCGCGCGAGAGCGAGAAGCGGGGTATCGCGTCCGTACACCATGTCGTAGACGAGACCACCGGGCGCGAGCAGCGTTGCCAACGACGGCAGCGGCGGCAGCTCGCCCGCCAACCCGGCAGAGGTGGCGTTGACGATCAGATCGAACTGCGCCCCCGCGAGTTCGGCGTAACCGCAGCCGTCCACGCCCTCAAATCGCGCCGCGAGCGAGCGCGCCCTGTCCGGGGTGCGGTTGGCGACCACGAGTCGACCCGGACCCTGTGCGCGCAACGACGGCGCGACGCCCTGCGCCGCACCCCCTGCGCCCATCAGCAATACGCGACGGCCACGCAGCACGAAACCCAGGTTGGCCTCCAGATCGCGCACCAGTCCGACACCGTCCGTGTTGTCGCCCCACGGCTCGCCGCGATCCAGCACCAGCGTGTTGACCGCCTGCGCGGTGCGCGCGCGCTCGCTGGTCGCGGCGCAATAGCGAAACGCCTCCTGCTTGAACGGCAAGGTGACGTTGGCGCCGCGGCCACCTGAAGCACGAAATGCCTCCACGGTCGCGCCGAAAGCGTCGAGCGGAGCCTCGATGCGCAGGTATTCGATCTGCTGCCCGCAGGCGCGTGCGAACTCGGCATGAATCCACGGCGACTTCGAGTGCGCGACCGGGTTGCCGATCACTGCATAGCGATCGGACATGCCCTACTTCGTCCAGATCTTGTCGCCCGGACCGAAGAACCAGGTCCGGGTGATGACCAGCAGGTCGGTATCCTTGCGGATATCCGGCGGAAACGGCGCGAAGGGCGAAGACATGCGCACGATCTTGAACGCGGCCGCATCGAGCACCTTGAGCCCGGAGGATCGGTCCAGGTCCACCGACTGCACGCTGCCGTCCGGCCGGATGGTAACGGTGAGCCGCAGGTTGCCGTAGAGCTTGCCGCGCGCCTCCGCGGGGTAATTCAGAGTGCCGACCCGCTCGATCTTCTGGCGCCAGTCCTCCTCATACTGTGCGAACCGGTACTCTGTTGCGCGCGCGCCGATGAATTTCTTGCGCGGCCGCTTCTGGTACTCCTCGATGCGCCGGTCGATCTGGGCCTGAAGCTGCATCGCGGCGAGCGACAGGTCCGCCAGATCGCGCCCGGATAGCTGCGGCTTGGGTTGCTCGGCGGGCGCCTTGTGGTCGGTTTCCGGCGCGACGGCCAGGCGCGACGCAGTTGCCTTCGCGAGCAGCCTCCGCTGCTGCTCTTCGAGCCGACGCACGCGCCGCTGCGCCTGGGCAAGGTCCCTGCCGGGATCGTGCGGCCTGGTGACGGGAAGCGGCGTCTTAGCGCGCCGGCGCTCGTCCGTATTGCCGCCGCGATCGAGGGTCGCCTGCGCAAGGACGTCGGCGTGAACAGGCTTTTCCTTCGTTCGCGCGTTGACCAGAACCACTTCGAGCGGCTGATTGGCCGAATTCCAGCGCAAAGCGTCTGGATAGCGAAAGTGCACCGCGAGCAGCACCGCATGCAGCACAATCGACGCCGCGATCGCGCCATAGAGCGCCCGGCTCTGACGGTCGAGGCCGACCCAGAAGTCGGGTCGCCGGATCGAGTTGGTCGCGATTGCTACCTGCAAAATCCCCTCACGCACACGGGTCGCGAATATTCTAGGCCTTTAAGCACCGCTCGGCAGCGCCGCGAGTTCGCCCGGTCCGTTGCCGCCGTCTATCGTCTCGCGATAGAGGCACACCACCGTTCGCTCGACCAGATCGATCTCCCCAATGTCGAGCCGCACCCGCGTCCCGGCCTCGAATTCCGGCAGCGAGGGAACCCGCACGGTGAGCGGCATGCCGTCCAGACGCACAGTCCCTTCGCGCACCACCACGCCCTGGGCGGCGCTTACGCGCTCCTGAACCAGCCAGCGCAGGCACCAGTAGTGTTCCATCGCCCGCTGATGCTCGTCGTAGCGCGCGTGGGTCACTTCGTACGCGCGCATAGCGGTGAGCAGCGCCTCGGCGTTGCGCGTAAACGGCGGGCGGCGTCCTTCGAGCGAGGCGACCAGCTGCCACTGATTGATCAGGTCGACGTAGCGTCGAAGCGGCGAGGTCATCCACGCGTAGCAGGAGACCCCGAGGCCATCGTGCGCCTCCGGATACACACTCATTCTGACCTTGCCGGAGGATTGAACGCGGTAGATGGCTGCGACGTCGCGCTCGGCGAGCAGATTACCCCAGGTCGTGTTGGTCAGGATCATGAGCTCCGAGACGAGCTTGTCCAGCGGCGCGCCTCGGCGGCGCGGCTCGATCGAAACGCGCCCTTGCTCGACGCGAAACGAGTAATCGACCATGGTCGCATTCACACTCGGCTTGCCGCGCTGCGCTTCCTGGGCCAACGCGAAGCGCCAAAGCGTACGCAATTCCTCCTCGTGGGCGAGCCCGGTCGCGGAGCCCGACTCGAATCCCGCATTCAGGGTCCCGTAGTCCGCGTGGCGCAGGTTCGCCGCGATGCTCACACGCTCGAGACGGGTATGGTGCCCGCGCAGCGAAAAATCCTCGGTCGACACGTTCAAGTAGAGAGAAACGGCTGGCCGGGCACCACCGGCATCGAGCGAGAAACGCTCGACCACGTCCTCGGGCAGCATGGTGTATTTGAGACCGGGCATGTAGGCCGTAGATAGGCGCTCGCGGGCGATCGCGTCCAACTCCGAGCCAGGTGCAAATCCCAAAGCAGGTGCCGCGATGTGTATGCCGATGCGAAGCTCGCGGTCCGAAAGGCGCGTCACCGAGAACGCATCGTCAATCTCGGTGGTACCGACGTCGTCCAGGCTTATTGCCACGGCCTCGGCCAGCGGCAGATCACCGAGTGGTGCGGGTAGCGCATGCGCGGGGAAGCGCGTGCCCTTCGGAAAGAACTCGAACAGGAACCTGTTGAGATGAAGATCGTGGCTGTCGGAGAGCAGGCCGCAGCGCTCGAACAGGCGCGCCGGCGCGAGTCCGGTTTGCTTGCAGGCTTGCTCGAAGGCCTTGGTTTCCGGTTTGGACCGGTCAGGCGCATACAGAAGTTCCTCGCGCAGTGCGGCGATCTCCGTTGGGCACTCGAAACGACCGAGCCGCGCGGCCCATTCAGAGATCGTCTCCTGCACGCGCTTCTTCTTTTCGAGGCCGGCGAGAGCGAGCTTGAGGGTCTGCTCGGGCGCTGCCTGAAAGCGGCCGCGGGCACGCCGGTAGAAATAGATCGGTGCCGAATGCAGCTTGATCAGAATCCCTGCGAACTCGATCGGAGTCGGTTCGCGCCCCACGTACTCGCGCGCGAGGTCTCGAAATTCGAATTCGCCCTCGGCGCAACACTGCCACAGGAAGTCGGTGTCCAGCTCGTCGGCAAAGGCCTGCGCTGCCGCAAGCAGTTCGCTGCCGGTCGGCCGTTCGAAGCTGAGCAGCACGTTCGCCGCCTTGACCTTCATGCGACGCCCGTGCGGACTCTCGACCTGGAACGAAGCCGGCGCCTGCGCCAGCACCGAACCTACCTTGAACTCT
>JBAUTD010000309.1:0-2059 GCA_049582045.1 Burkholderiales bacterium | reverse complement strand
ACGTAGCTCGACGTGTCGGCGACGTAGGGTGTGCGGTCTCGTGACGCCGACAACGCGAACGATAGCTTATCCGTAGGACGCCACAAGTAGCCCAGCGCGGCGAGCGTGCCCGAGAAATCGCGCTGCGCGAAATGGTCGTTCTTGTAGTCGACCCAACCCAGGCGTCCGCTTAGCGTCGATTTCGCGCTGACAGGCAAACTTGCCACGGCGTAACTTTCGGTGCGCCGGAACCCGTCGTCGATCAGCCTCAATGGGTCGACCGGCTGGTCGAGGTAGTCGCCGCGCCCCGAAGCGGCATGCAGTTCGATCGAGCTGCCGCTTTGCGCCAGGTACTTCACTCCCACGTCTCCGCCCGTCAAGCGATAGCTCGCCACCTGGACGAACGGCACCGAGTTCTTCGATATATCCTGGGTGGCAGCGAGCAGCACGTGCCAGCCGCCGGACACCCAGCCGTCGAGCGACGCAATTCGATGCTCGGTGGTGACCAGGTTGCGAAGCGCCGTATTGCGAAAGTCGCCGTAGTTGACGAGCGCTTGGCTGCGATCGGCGCTCAGCGTTCCGCTCAGCCGGGTACCCAGGCGCCAATCCCAGCCGCCGCGATACTGGAAGGCGTCGAAGTCGAGGTACGAGAAATTGTCGTGGCGATAGGTCGTCTCGGTCGCGTCGAGGTAAAAGTGCTGCAGGCTGTATTGCTTGTCGATGCTGATCCCGGCGAAGGCCGAGGTCACCGTATCGGACTTGTCCGAGGTCCCGAGCTGCACCTGGGGGTCGACGCTGCTCGAGAGCAGGAACGGGTTCGAGTCCCGGGTGACGCCCGCCCCAACCCGCACTGCGAAGACGGGACGGGGTTGGGTCGCAGCCGAGCCTTCCGGAGCGGACGCACTTGCCCCGCCTGTGCTTGGCACGACGGAACCCTGGGCGAGCGCGCCGGTCGATGTCGGCAAAGTCCCCGCAAGCAAGCACCCTGCGGCCAGCAACCGTGTCCAAGCGCGTCGCATGTCCCCTCGCCGCATCCGAAGGCTTACAAATTAACAGCTTGCGTCTGGATTGCCAAGCAGAACGTCATTGCGGGAAGCGCAGGTCGAATTGCCCCGGGCCGCGCTCGACTGCGATAAGGCGCAGAAGCGGCGAAAGCTTATCCCGGTACTGGGGCGGGACCCGGGCGGTGGCCGTGAGGGCGGGCGCTGCTCCGGCCCGCCATCCGCCCGTGCCGTCCAGGCTGAGCGGTCCCTGCAAGGTGCGAAGCTGTAGCCGGCCGGAGGCTCCGTCTCCGTCGATCCGCAATTCGTACTGTCCCAGAGGGGAAACGGGGGTGAGCCCCGAGGCGGCGTCCAGCCATTGCAGCCTGGCGTCGCCCTGCACGTAGCCGCTCCCGGCGACCAGGTTGCCGATCTGCAGCCGCATTTCGCCGCCGAGCTCGAGCACCGCGAGTTTGGGCACCGCCAGCCCCAGCACTTCGGCCGGCAGCCGGATGTCGATACCCGCGAGCTCGATCCGCGACGGAGACGCCGCCAGCCGGAACCTGGCGGCCGGCTGACCCAGAGCGACGTCGTAGACCAGCCGCGCTCGCAGGATGGAAATCGGGCTGAGCCGCCAGGCGAGCGCGCTGCCGTAGGCGCTGCGCCCCTCTCCATCCCGCACTTCGAGCCGCCCTGCGCCCGCCCAGATCGTGCCCCGCGCATCGGCGAGCCGAACCCGTCCGAAGGATTCCTGCGCCAGGCGGGCATCGAGCAGCGTGGCCGGCGCCATGGCGATCAGGCCGGCGGCATACAGGCCGAATCCGATTGCCAACGGCTGCCAGCGCATCAGCGCGGACCGGCGCGCGCGAAAGTTGCGCTCGCGCTCACCAGCCCTGGCTTGGACAGGGCTTCGACGCGCACCGTGTCGAGTCGCACGTGCTGGGCCTGCAGGGCGTCCACCCAGGCGAGCCAGGCCGCGAACGGCACCGCGCCGAACGCAGCCTGCGCGTGGTCGCTGTCCTGCACGTCGATGCGCGTCAACGCAGGGCCGAGCCCGGTGGCGTTGACTTGCGCCTGCAAGAGCGTGCGCAGGTCGGAGC
>JBAUTD010000308.1:0-3371 GCA_049582045.1 Burkholderiales bacterium | reverse complement strand
GCGCGGCGGCGAAAGCGACGTAGCTGTCGCCGTAGTCCTCGTGCATGGCGCGCAGCACGCGCGCCGACGGCGTGAGCGAGGCGTCTCGCAGGGCGGCCTCGGCGTGCGACAGGACTTCGAGGTAAATCCGGTCGCGGTGGGCCGCGTCCAGCGCTTCGGCGATCGGGGCGAAGGCGTCGATGAGCTCGAGGCCCCACTCGGAGAGCGTGCGCTGCTCGCCGTTGCGGCAAAGCTGCAGGCCCGGCTCGCGGCCGAAGGCGGCGACCCGGTGCTGGTTGCGCGAGATGTTGGCGATCTCGTCCGGCGTGTCCGGCGGGCTGTCGCTTAGCAGGCAGTGCAGCAGGAACACGTCCAGCAGGCGCATGGCGCGCGCGTCGATCCCGACCGGAAGGAACGGGTCGATGTCGACCAGGCGCACCTCGACGTAGGCCACGCCGCGCTCGCCGAGCGCGTGCAGCGGCCGCTCGCCGGAGCGGATGAGCTGCTTGGGCCGGATCGTGCCGTAGAACTCGTTCTCGATCTGCAGCAGGCTGGTCGAGAGCTGGCGGTACTCGTCGCCGTCGCGGATGCCGATCGCCTCGTAGGGCGGGTAGGGCCGGGTGAGCGCGGGAGCGAGCGAAGCGGCGTAGCTCTTCAGGCTGTTGAAGCTGACCGCGAGCGAGGCCTGGGCGTCGCTCTGGTAGCCGAGCGGCCCCATGCGCAGGGAAGTCGCGCCCGGCAGGTAGAGCGTGCCCTCGGAGAGCGGCTGCAGCTCGTGCTCGCGGCCGGCGACGAAGCTGCTGCACACCGCGGGCGAGGCGCCCAGCAGGTAAAGCAGCAGCCAGGAGTGGCGGCGGAAATTGCGGATCAGCCCGAAGTAGGCGTCGTTCCTGTACGCCTCGGCCAGGCCTTCGCGCGCGTCGGCGCGCTGCAGCTCGGGCCAGGCCGCCTCGGGCAGCGAGAAGTTGTAATGGATGCCCGAGATGGTCTGCATGCGCCGGCCGTAGCGGTGCGCGAGGCCGTTGCGGTACACGGTCTTGGCGCGCCCGAGATTCGAGCTGCCGTAGCGCCCGAGCGGAATCAGCTCGTCCGCGGGCAACCTGCAGGGCATGCTGCTCGACCACAGGAGCTCTTCGCCGAGCGCGCGGTAGACGACCTGGTGGATCTCGGTCAACTCGCGCAGGCAGCCGTCGATGCTTCCGTGCACGCCGGTGATCAGCTCGAGCTGCGACTCGCTGAAATCGGTCGTGATGCGCTCGTGCGTGAGCGCCGAGCCGAGCCCGGCCGGGTGCGGCGTGTCGGCAAGCGAGCCGTCAGATTTGACGCGCAGGCCCTCCTTCTCGATGCCGCGCCGGATGCCCGCGAGCGCCTCGGGCGCGAGCGCGCGTAAACGTCTGTCGACTGGGGTCAAGCAGGTTGTCCCGGACCGAAACAGGCGCTAGGGTAGCAGAAGGAGGCTCATGCAATGTCATTCTCGATTCGCGACATCGTCGTTTCGACCATCGCCTATTTCGTGGCGGCCTTTTTCATCAAGCGCCAGTTCGACGAAATGGACATCCCGCGCGGCATGACCCGCAGCGCGCTGGTCTTCGCGCTCGCGCTCGGCGCCGCCTACGCGGTGCAGGCGGGGGTGGACTGGGTGGTCCGCGTGTGAAGACGGGGAAAATCGACCCGGAGGCGTTCCGCATCGGGCGGCGCGAGCGGGTGAAGCTCGCGCGGCGGCCGACGCGGATCGAGCCTTTCTACCGCTCGACGGCGCACTACGAGAAGCTGCTCGCGCAGGACGTCGCGCAGCTCGCCGAGCTGCAGGCCATGCACTACGCGCACAACCGCTACGCGCTGCTGCTCGTGTTCCAGGCCATGGACGCGGCGGGCAAGGACGGCGCGATCAAGCATGTCATGTCCGGCGTCAACCCGCAGGGTTGCGAGGTCCACAGCTTCAAGCACCCGAGCGCGACCGAGCTCGAGCACGACTTCCTGTGGCGCGCGGTGCAGCGTCTGCCCGAGCGCGGGCGCATCGGCATCTTCAACCGCTCGTACTACGAGGAAGTGCTGATTGTGCGCGTGCACCCGGAGATCCTGCGCGGCCAGGGCCTGCCCGAGGAGGCGCTCGAGTCGGACGACCTGTGGCGCGACCGCTACCGCTCGATCGTCGGGCTGGAGAAGCACCTGCACCGCAACGGCACCCGGGTGGTGAAGTTCTTCCTGCACCTGTCGAAGGAGGAGCAGCGCAAGCGCTTTCTCGCGCGCATCGACGACCCGGACAAGAACTGGAAGCTCTCGATGGCCGACATCGAGGAGCGCGGCTACTGGGAGAAGTACATGCAGGCCTACGAGAATTGCCTCGGCGCCACCAGCACGCGCCACGCGCCCTGG
This sequence comes from Burkholderiales bacterium, assembly GCA_049582045.1. Taxonomy (GTDB): domain Bacteria; phylum Pseudomonadota; class Gammaproteobacteria; order Burkholderiales; family SG8-39; genus DAHVFK01. The sequence goes on along the minus strand of JBAUTD010000308.1, from coordinate 1,016 downwards.
TACGCGGTGCCGGCTGACGACAAGGAGAACGCGCGCCTGATCGTGTCCGCGATCGTGCTCGATGCGTTCAGGCGCCTGGGGGTGCACTACCCGCGGCCGAGCGCGGCGCACCGGCGCGAGCTGCTTTCGATCCGAAAGCGGCTGGAGAAATAGCGCGCTAGCGCCTGCGCCCGAACGGCGGGCGGCCGCGCCAGTACTGGATCAGCAGCCAGGCGCCGAGCATTCCGCCCAGGTGCGCGAAGTGCGCCACGCCTTCCTGCATCTGGGTCACGCCGAAGAAGAGCTCGACCGCGCCGTACAGCGTCACGAACAGCCAGGCCGGCATCGGGATCGGCGGGATCAGCAGCACGATCGTCTGGCGCGGGAAGTACATCGCGAACGCGAGCAGCAGACCGAACACGCCGCCCGAGGCGCCTATCGTCGGATAAGGCGAGCCGCCCGTGAATGCGGCATAGGCAAGTTGCGAGAATGCCGCCGCGATGATGCTGGCGAGGTACAGGTTGAGGTAGCGCTTCGGCCCGAACAGGCGCTCGAGCTGGCCGCCGAACATGTACAGCGCGAACATGTTGAGGAAGATGTGCATCACGCTGCCGTGCAGGAAGCCGTAGGTGATCACCTGCCAGGGCTGGAATCCGGGCATGCCGCCGTAGACCGACGCCGTGCCGAGCGGCCACAGCCCGAGGTAGAGGATCATCGGGTCGCCGATCATCTGCTGCAGCAGATAGACCGCGACGTTGGCGAGGATCAGCCCGCGCGTGACGGGCGGCAGGTTGCCGAACACGTCAGGAGCCCGCGACGATCGCCATGTTGTCCTTGACCGACTTGACGCCGGCGACGCCGGTCGCGGCGCGCACCGCCATGTGCCGCTTGGCGGCTTCGGGCACCGTGCCCCACAGCGTCACCATTCCGCCGCTGGCGGTGACGTCGATGCCGTCCGCGACCGAGCCGAGCGAGCCGCGCAGCGCGTCGTGCACTTTCGCCGCGAGCGCCTTGTCCGGATCCGGCTTGCTCTCTTG
>JBAUTD010000307.1:0-4668 GCA_049582045.1 Burkholderiales bacterium | reverse complement strand
TCCTGCGGCGGCGCCTGCTTCAGGCGCGCGGCGAAATTCGCGACGAATTGCCCGAGCACCTGGTCCGATACCGGTCCCATCAGGCGAGAGCCGAAGCTCGCCGCCTTGCCGCTCATCGAGACCTCGCTGTTGCCGACCAGGTTGCACGATGCGCCATCGAGCGCATCGATCCGCGCGGTCAGGTCCATCGAGGCCGCCGAGCTGCCGGTGGTGTCGGTGCCCTTGGCGGCCAGCTGCAGGGTGCGCGTCGACGCGTCGATGCCCTTCACCTCGATCTCGCCGCGAAACGCGAGGCTCGCGGGCCCGACCTTGACCGCGACCGTGCCCTTGTAGTGCGTGGCGTCGACCTGCTCGGTGATCTTCGCCCCGGGCATGCAGGCGGCGACGCCGGCGACGTCCTGCAGCAGGGCCCAGGCCGCGTCGGCCGAGGCAGGCAGCGGAAACGTCTTCTCGAGCCTGACCTTCATCGGGCTCCTTGCGTCATCGCTTGTTGACCCCGAGCGCGTTGCACTGCTTCCACACGCGGTACGCGCTGTGGGGCATGTCCATGTGCGTCACGCCGAGATGCGCGAAGGCGTCGATCACGGCGTTGCTGAAGCACGGAATGCCTCCGACGTGCGGCGACTCGGCCACGCCCTTGGCGCCCAGCGGGTGGTGCGGGCACAGCGTCACGGTGTGGTCGGTCTCCCACTTGGGCGTCTCGACCGCGGTCGGCAGGAAGTAGTCCATCAGGCTGTTGCCCAGGTGGTTGCCGTTCTCGTCGAACGGGATCTGCTGCCCCATCGCCACCGCGAAGGCCTCGGTCAGGCCGCCGTGGATCTGGCCCTCGATGATCATCGGGTTGATTCGCGTGCCGCAGTCGTCCAGGGCGTAGAAGCGCCGCACTTTGGTTTCGCCGGTGAACTTGTCGACGTCGACCACGCACAGGTAGGCGCCGAAGGGGAAGGTCAGGTTGGGCGGATCGTAGTAGGTGACCGCGTTCAGCCCCTGCTCCATGCCCGCGGGCAGGTTGCCGGTGTGCGCGACCATGCAGATCTCCTTCATGGTCTTCGCCTGGCTCGGGTTGCCCTTCACCTTGAAGCGGTCGATCTCCCACTCGAGGTCGCCCTCGCTCACCTCGAGCAGGTGCGCGGCGATCTTCTTCGCCTTTTCCTTGATCTTGCGCGCCGCCACCGCAGTCGCCGCGCCCGACACCGGCGTGGAGCGCGAGCCCCAGGTGCCCGCGCCGTAGGGCGACTTGTCGGTGTCGCCCTCCTCGACCACGATGTCCGAGGCCGGCAGGCCGAGCTCGGTGGCGATGATCTGCGCGTAGGTGGTCGCGTGGCCCTGGCCCTGGCTCATGGTGCCCAGGCGCGCGATCACGCCGCCGGTCGGGTGCACGCGGATCTCGCAGGAATCGAACAGGCCCACGCCGAGGATGTCGCATACCTTGGTCGGGCCGGCGCCGACGATCTCGGTGAAGGTCGAGATGCCGATTCCCATCAGGGTCGGCGACTTGGGATCGGCGCGCTTGGCCGCCTGCTCCTTGCGCAGGCCCTCGTAGTCGACCGCCTTGAGCACCTTGTCCAGCGCGGCGTGGTAGGCGCCCGAGTCGAGCGTCCAGCCCAACGAGGTCGTATACGGGAACTGCTCCGACTTGACGAAGTTGCGCCGCCGGATCTCGGCCTTGTCGACCCCGATCTTGAGCGCGAGCACGTCCATCATGCGCTCGATCAGGTAGATCGCCTCGGTCACGCGCAGCGAGCAGCGGTAGGCCACTCCGCCGGGGGCCTTGTTGGTGTACACCGCGTCGACCCGCGCGTAGGCGTTGGGGATCGCGTAGGAGCCGGTGCAGATCGAGAACAGCCCGGCGGGAAACTTGGTCGCCGAGACGTGCGAGTTGAACGCGCCGTGGTCGGCCAGCGCGGTGAAGCGCAGCCCCTTGATCACGCCGTTCTTGTCCGCCGCGAGCTCGCCCACGCCGTGGTAATCGCGCGCGAAGCCGGTGGTCGAGATGTTGTCGATGCGCGACTCGATCCACTTGATCGGCACCCCGGTGACGATCGAGGCGACGATCGCCACCACGTAGCCGGGATACACCGGCACCTTGTTGCCGAAGCCGCCGCCGATGTCGCCGCCGACCACCCGGATCTTGCTCTCGGCGATGCCAGAGAGCATCGCGAGCACGGTGCGCACCAGGTGCGGCGCCTGCGAGGTCATGTAGACAGTGAGATAGCCGGTGGCCTTGTTGAACGAGGCGACGCAGCCGCAGGTCTCGAGCGGGCAGGGATGCACGCGCGGGTTGAGGATCTCCTCGCGCACCGTGACCTCGGCCGTCTTGAACGCCGCGTCGGCGGCGGCCTTGTCGCCCGCTTCCCAGGTAAAGATGTGGTTCGGGTGCGTGCGCGGGCCGTGGCCGACCTCTTTCTTGTCCTGGATGTCCTCGCGGATGACCGGCGCGCCGGGGGCCATCGATTTCTTCGGGTCGACGATCGCCGGCAGCTCCTCGTAGTCGACTTCGACCAGCCCCGCGCCGTCGTAGGCGGCAGCGCGGTCGGTGGCGAGCACCATCGCGACTTCCTGGTACTGGAAGCAGACCTTCTTGTCGGCGAGCACCGCCTGGACGTCGCCGCCCAGGGTCGGCATCCAGTGCAGGTTGACCGGCTTCAGGTCGTCTGCCGTGAGCACCGCGACCACGCCGGGGCAGGCGAGCGCCTTCGCCTTGTCGATCTTGTTGATGCGCGCGTGCGCGAAGGGGCTGCGCACGATCGCGCCGAACAGCATGCCCGGCAGCTTGATGTCGTCGACATAGCTGCCCTGGCCGCGGATGAATTTCGCGTCCTCCTTGCGCAGCAGCGACGTGCCCATGCCTTCAAGCTTGTCTTCGCGTTCCTTCAGTTCGGCTGTCTGGCTCATGAATGTTCTCCGTTAGCCCGCGGCCGCGAGCTTCTTCGCGGCGGACTGCACCGCCTTGACGATGTTCTGGTAGCCGGTGCAGCGGCAAAGGTTGCCCGCGATGCCCGTACGGATGTCCTGCTCGCTCGGATTCGGGTTTTCCTTCAGCAGCCGGTAGGCGCGGGTGATCATGCCGGGGGTGCAATAGCCGCACTGCAGGCCGTGCTCCTCGTGGAACGCCTGCTGCAGCGCGTGCAGCGCGCCGCCCTGCTCCATGCCTTCGACGGTCGTCACCTCGGCGCCGTCGCACTGCACCGTGAGCACGGTGCAGCTCTTGACCGACATCTCGTTCAGATCGACCGTGCAGGCCCCGCAGTGCGAGGTCTCGCAGCCGATGTGCGGCCCGGTGTGCGCGAGCTTCTCGCGCAGCGTGTAGATGAGAAGCTCGCGCGGCTCGACCGTGACCTCGACCGGCTTGCCGTTGAGCTTGAACGAAACCTTCTTCGCATTCGCCATGGCGCCTCCCCTCCTATCCCTTGGCCCGCGCGTGCGCCGCCTGCAGCGCGCGCCGCGTCATTTCGCCGCACATGGCGCGCTTGTACTCTTCGTCGCCGCGCTGGTCGGGCGTCGGCTGGCAGATCGACATCGCCAGGCGCGCCGCCTCATTGAGGCTCGCGTCGTCGATCGCCTTGCCCGCGAGGAATGCCTCGGCCTCGCGCGCCTTGAGCACGGTCGGCCCGGCGTTGGTGAGCGCGATCGCGGCCTTGGCCACGGTCTTGCCCTTCATCTGCAGCATCACCGCGGTCGCCGCGGTGGCGAAATCGCCGGTCTTGCGCTTCAACTTCTGGTACGACCAGCCGCTGCCCGCGGGCGGAACCGGAATGCGGATCTGGGTCAGGATCTCGTTCTCCGCGAGCTGGGTCGAGTACAGGCCGAGGAAATAGCCGTCGGCCTTGACCACCCGCTCGGCCTTCGGGCCGGCGAGCACGAACGAGGCGTCCAGCGCGATCATCAGCGCGGGCTGGTCGTTCGCCGGATCGCCGTGCGAGATGTCGCCGCCGATGGTCCCCTTGTAGCGCACCTGCGGATCGGCGATCCATCCGGCGCCCTCGACCAGCAGCGGAGCCTTCTCGGCCAGCAGCTTGGAGTTGAGCAGGTCGTGCTCGGTAGTCATCGCGCCGATGCGGATCTCGTTGCCCGATTGCGAGATGCCGCGCAGCTCGGCGATCCGGCCCAGGTCGATCAGGTGGCCCGGCTCGGCGAAGCGCAGCTTCATCATCGGCAGCAGGCTGTGGCCGCCGGCGAGCAGCTTGGCCTCCGGGCCCAGCTCGCCGAGCAGCTTGACCGCGTCGGCCACCGACCGCGGCGAATGGTAATCGAAACCGGCGGGAATCATCGGCGCTCCTCCTCTCCTCTTTGGCGCTTCGTCGCCGCGGACGCGGCGCCGAGCGAAGACTTTCTTGTGTCGGCGGACGATACCCCAGCGTATGACGCGCAGCAAGGCAGCGCCGGCCATGCTGCGCTGCGGCGAGTATCTGTGGTCTTCCTGACTAGACGCGCAGGGCGATGAAGACGCGGTAGATCGAGACGCTCACCACCATGCCCCAGACCATGCCGCCGATCATGCCGCCGAGCATTTCGGGCACGCCGCCCACGGTCCCGATCAAGGCCGCGATCCGGTAGTAGACCATCACCCCGACGACCATGCCGATCATCATCCAGCCCGAGCAGGCGACGTTCTGCGCGAAGCGGGCGCAGAACTGGCGCCGGCAGCCCGGGCGCACGCGCCGCAGC
>JBAUTD010000306.1:0-2052 GCA_049582045.1 Burkholderiales bacterium | reverse complement strand
GAGCGACCGTGCTCGAGGTGCTGGCGCGCGGCGGCGTAGTCGTAGGCGACCACGCCGAGGCCGCTCGCCATCGCCTCGAGCGTGACATTGCCGAAAGTCTCGGTGATGCTCGGAAACAAAAAGACGTCGGCGGAAGCGTAATGCGCCGAGAGTTCGCCGTTGACCAGCCTGCCGGCAATCACGCAGCCGATGCGGGCGCGCCGCAGCTGCTCGAGCAGCGGCCCGTCGCCCACCAGCACGAGCGTGGTGTCGGGGCGCTGGCGCCGCATCGCCTGGTAGGCTTCGATCACCAGCGGAAAGTTCTTCTCCGGGGCGAACCGGCTGACGCACAGCGCCACCAGCGTGTCGTCGCCCGCGCCCCAACCCGCGCGCACCGCCGCGGAGCGGCGCTCCGGGGAAAACACCTGCGGATTCACGCCGCGGCCCACCACGCGCAGGCGCTCGAAGCCGCGTGCTCCGAGCTGCTCGGCCAGCTCCTCTGTCGGCACCAGCGTGCAATCGGCACGGTTGTGGAAATGGCGCAGGTAGCCCTCGATCGGCCGCCGCAGCCACGAGATTCCGTAGTGCTTGCTGTAGGCGTGGAAGTTGGTGTGGAAATCGGTTACCACCGGCAGCTTGAGCTTGCGCGCAGCGGTGAGCGCCGACCAGCCGAGCGGGCCTTCGGTGGCGATGTGAACCAGGTCGGGGCGCCAGCGCCGCCACGCGCTCGCGAGGACGCGAGCGCCGGGCGCGCCCATCTTCAACTGGGTGTAACGCGGGACCGGAATTCCGGGGCGCAGCAGCTCCTCGAAGCCGCTTTCATTCGCGCGCGGCTCGCCACGGTGCTGGCGCGGACGCACCAGCTGGATCGCATGCCCGCGCGAGCGCAGGCCCTCCACCATCAGTCCGATGGTGCGCGCGACCCCGTTGACCTCGGGGGGATAGGTCTCGGTCACCATCGCGATGCGCAGGCTGCCGCCGCGGGGCGCGAGCTCGTCGATGTCGGGGATCCGTTTCACGCGTCGCGAGCATGCGGCGCGCGTGTGAAAGCCGGATGACGGTTATGTGATCTCTTCGTTACAGCTGTCCGCCATGCCTCAGCCGAAAAGTACCAGGAGCCAGAGCGCAGCCGCCGTTACGAGCGACAGCATGACCGCGGCGCTGCCCATGTCCTTGGCGCGCTTGGCAAGGCGGTGATTCTCGAGCGAGATCCGGTCCACGGTGGCCTCGACCGCCGAATTGAGCAGCTCGACCACCAGCACCGCCAGCACCGACCCTGCCAGCAGTGCGCGTTCGATCCCGGTGTGGCCGAGCCAAAGACCGAGCGGCACGAGCACGGCGGCCAGGATCAGCTCCTGGCGGAACGCGTCCTCGTGTCGAGCCGCCTCGGACAGGCCCGAGAGCGAGTAACGCGTCGCATTGATCAGGCGGCGCAGTCCTGTCTTGCCTTTGTGCGGGCTCTCCATCGCGCCGCGAATGTAGCACGAGTGGCAGTCACCGAATCTTCATTGCATTGTCACCGCGCAGTCACGCCCGCTTTCTACAGTGCACGCGCCAACGGACAAAAGGGAGCGATGCGATGGACCGTATTGACGACAGCCTGCTGCTTGAGCCCCGCGCCCTTGCGCGCGGCGGGCGGCGCTATTCGGTCGGATTCGCGCGTAGCGACGCCGAGCGGCGCGAGGCGCAATGTCTGCGCTGGCGCGTGTTCGTGGAGGAAATGGGAGCCCGGCTGCGCTCGAGGGAGGCCGGCGTCGATCAAGACCTTTTCGATCCGCACTGCAAGCACCTGCTGGTGCGCGACGAGCAGAGCGGCGAGGTGATTGGAACTTATCGCCTGCTTGCCCCTCACGCGGCGCGTCGCGTCGGTTGCTACTATTCCGAGACCGAGTTCGACCTCACCCGGCTGCAGCTGCTGCGCCCGCGGATGGTAGAGATCGGGCGCTCGTGCGTCGATCCGCGCCATCGAGCCGGCACCGTGATCGCGTTGCTCTGGAGCGGCGTGGCACGCTACATGCTCGCGCACGGCTACCGCTACCTCGCCGGCTGCGCGTCGATCAGCCTGGCCGACGG
>JBAUTD010000305.1:0-10924 GCA_049582045.1 Burkholderiales bacterium | reverse complement strand
CGGCCAGCAGCGCGCTGCGGTTCAACCCGAGCGGCCCCCTCGCCGCCAGCCAGCTTCCGGGGCTGCCGTTGTCGCGCATCCGCGCGACCGTGTCGACCACCCGACGTCCGGCCGGTATGCCCGATCCCACCGAATAGACCTCGTGCGCCCGAACGTGCTTGTCGGTGCGTGAGCCTTCGTGAAAGAACAGCTTTTCGTAGTCGCGCGAAAGCCGCGAGACGACCTCGTAGAACGACCGCGACACGAGAAGCTGCCCGGGGCGAGCGAAGCCCATGACGCGCTGGGCGACGTTTATTCCGTCGCCGATGATGTTCATCTGACCATTCAGGTCCTTCAGCAGCCGCACCGGACCGAGGTTGATGCCCAGGCGCACCGGCAACGCGCCGGCCGAGTCACGGATGGACATTGCGGAGAACAAGGCATCTTCGGGATCACCGAGAAACGCGATCGACGCGCCATCACCGGTGTCGAGAATGATCCTGTCGCGCACCGGAACCTGATCCAGAGCGTTCGCCAGGATGCCGTTGAACGATTGCTTGAGCTGCAGTTGCTCCGCTACCGGCTTCTTCGAGTATTCCGCGATGTCGAGAAACACGACGCTGCACACCAGCGTGCGACCGGAATTCTCCATCTCAGGGCGTCGCCCGATTTGCGGCGCGGGGCCGCGACGCGCTTATTTTACGCGCATGCCGGGCTGGGCTCCCTCGTCGGGCGCAACGAGAAAGATGCCCGGACCTTCGCCGGAGGCGGCGAGTACCATGCCCTCCGACACGCCGAAGCGCATCTTGCGCGGCGCGAGGTTCGCGACCATGACCGTGTGCCGCCCCTTGAGGCTTTCGAGCGCATAAGCGGACTTGATGCCGGCGAAAACGGTGCGTGTCTCGTCGCCAATGTCGAGCGTGAGTTTGACCAGCTTGTCCGCGCCTTCGACCTGCTGCGCGTCTACGATACGCGCAACCCGCAGGTCGATCCTGTTGAAATCCTCGATCGAGACGGTTTCGCTCAAAGCGCTCTCCTTGGCAGCATGCTGCTGGTGCTCGGCATGGCGTTGCTGGGACTGCTGCTGGGCCGCGGGCTGCAGGCTTTCCCGGTTCGCGTCGACCAGCGCCGCGACCTGTTTCGCGTCGACTCTCGTCAGCAGGTGCTTGTAGGGCCCGATGCGCGTGATCGGCCGGGCGAGATCGGCCCACGCGAACGGATGTTCGAGGCCGAGAAGCTCGGCCGCCCGCGCCGCGGTCTGCGGCAGGACCGGCGCCAGATAGTAGGTCAGAACCCGGAACGCGTTTACGCAGTCGGAACACAGCACGTGCAGCTCGGACTTCCGGGATGGGTCCTTCGCCAGGTCCCAGGGCTTGTCCTGATCGATCTGACGATTGATCAGGTCGGCGACTCGCATGACCTCGCGCATGGCCTTGCCGTACTCTCGCCCTTCGTAGGCTTCCCTGATCCTTTCCTCTGCGTCGTACGCGACCACCGAGTAGCGCGGGGCATCGGAGGTCGAATCAGGGTTCTCGGGCAGCACGCTGCCATCGAAGTGCTTGTTCAGGATCGCCGCGTAGCGGCTGATGATGTTCACGTACTTGCCCACCAGGTCGCTGTTCACCCGGGCGACGAAGTCTTCCAGATTGAGGTCGATGTCCTCCATCGTCGGCCCGAGCTTGGCGGCGTAGTAGTAGCGCAGCCACTCCGGGTTGAGGCCCAGGCGCAGGTAGCTCTGCGCGGTGATGAACGTGCCGCGGCTCTTGGACATCTTCTCGCCGTTAACGGTGAGGAAACCGTGGGCGAAGATCTTCGACGGGGTGCGGTAGCCGGCGTGCTCGAGCATCGCGGGCCAGAACAGCGCGTGAAAGTACAGGATGTCCTTGCCGATGAAGTGCACCAGCTCGGTGTCGCCGCCCGGGCGCAGGAAAGCCTCCTGATCGATCGCGCCGCCCTCGGCCCGCCGCTTCGCCGCGTAGTTGGCGAAGCTGCCGAAGTAGCCGACCGGCGCATCGAGCCAGACGTAGAAGAATTTCGTTCCGCCGGTACCGGGGATGGGGAAGCCGAAGTACGGCGGGTCGCGCGAGATGTCCCAGTCGCTGAGCAGCTGGTCACCCGGCTCGCCGAGCCACTCCTTCATCTTGTTGGCCGCTTCGGGCTGCAGGCGATCGCCGCCCTGAGTGAAGCGGCGCAGGAACGCCTCGCAGCGCGCATCCGACAGCCGGAAGAAATGGTGCTCGGAGGCCCGTCGCTCGGGGTGCGCGCCCGAAACCACGGAGTAGGGGTTCTTCAGGTCCGTAGGCGAATAGGTGGCGCCGCACACCTCGCAGGAGTCGCCGTACTGGTCCTTGGCACCGCACTTGGGGCACTCCCCCTTGATGTAGCGGTCCGGCAGGAACATCTGCTTGACCGGGTCGTAGAACTGCTCGACCGAGCGCACCGCGATCAGGTCGCGCTCCTTCAGCTTCAGGTAGATGTCCTCGCAAAAGGCGCGGTTTTCGGGCGAATCGGTCGAATAATAGTTGTCGAACCCGATCTGAAAGCCGTCGAAATCGCGCTTGTGTTCGTGCCAGACCCGCTCGATCAGCCGGCGCGGGCTGATTCCTTCGGCGTCGGCGCGCAACATGATCGGCGTGCCGTGCGTGTCGTCCGCGCAGACATAGTGAACCTCGTTTCCGCGCATTTTCTGGAACCGGACCCAGATGTCGGTCTGGATGTACTCGACCAGGTGGCCGAGATGGATCGCGCCGTTGGCGTAGGGCAGGGCGGAAGTGACGAGGATCCTGCGGCGGGACATCGGCGGGGCCTGAAGCGGAGTGGGCGATTCTAGCAAAGCGAGCGGGGTTTCTATGCCGCGGCGCCGCCGTTTTCGGTAAACTTGACTGCTTTTTCTCCGCCCCGCACGGTGCGGGGCGAGGAACACCCCATGACCATCAGCGAAGCCCAAGTCCAATCAACTCTCAAGCAGCTGATCGATCCGAATACGGAGAAGGATTTCGTCAGCACGCGCTCCGCGCGCAACATCAAGGTGAGCGGCGACGACGTCTCGCTCGATATCGAGCTCGGCTACCCGGGCAAGACCCAGATCGAGCCGCTTCGGCGGCAGATCACCGATGCGCTGCGCAAGGCGGGTGCGGCCTCGGTGACCGTAAACGTGAGCTCGAAGGTTGTTGCGCACGCGGTGCAAAAGGGCGTCAAGCTGATTCCGGGAATCAAGAACATCGTCGCCGTCGCGTCGGGAAAGGGCGGCGTGGGCAAGTCCACCACCGCGGTCAACCTGGCGCTCGCGCTCGCAGCCGAGGGCGCTTCGGTGGGTATCCTCGATGCGGACATCTACGGCCCCTCGCAGCCGATGATGCTCGGTATTACGGGGCGTCCCGAATCCAAGGACGGCAAGAGTCTAGAGCCGATGGAGGGCCACGGTATCCAGGCCATCTCGATCGGCTTCCTGATCGATACCGATACCCCGATGGTATGGCGCGGGCCGATGGTGACGCAGGCCCTGGAGCAGCTGCTCAAGGACACGCGCTGGCGCGACCTTGACTATCTCGTGGTCGACCTGCCCCCGGGCACCGGCGACATTCAGCTCACGCTTGCCCAGAAGGTCCCCGTGACCGGCGCCGTCATCGTTACCACGCCCCAGGACATCGCCCTGATCGACGCGCGCAAGGGGTTGAAGATGTTCGAGAAGGTCGGCATTCCGATCCTCGGGGTGGTCGAGAACATGTCGATCCACGTCTGCCCGAACTGCGGCCACGAGAGCCACATCTTCGGCTCCGGCGGCGCCGACAAGATGTGCGCCGACTACGGCACCGAGCTGCTCGGGCAGCTTCCGCTGGACGCGGGTATCCGCGAACAGGCGGACTCCGGCCGTCCGACGGTGGTGGCCGACCCGGATGGCCGGGTGGCGGAAATCTACCGCCGCATTGCGCGCCGATGCGCGGTGAAGATCGCCGAGTCGCAACGCGACATGACTTCCAAGTTCCCCAACATCGTGGTGCAGAACACCTAGATGACGATCAAATCGGATATCTGGATCCGGCGCATGGCGCAGAGCGCGGGCATGATCGAGCCCTTCGAGCCCGGCCAGGTCAAGGAACTCGGTGGACACCGGATAGTGTCGTACGGTACTTCGAGCTACGGCTACGACATCCGCTGCTCGAACGAGTTCAAGATCTTCACCAACATCAACTCGACCATCGTCGACCCCAAGGCTTTCGACGAGAAGTCATTCGTCGACTTCAGAGGCGAGGTCTGCATCATCCCGCCGAATTCCTTCGCGCTGGCGCGCACGGTCGAGTACTTCCGCATCCCGCGCAACGTCCTCACAATCTGCCTCGGCAAGTCGACCTACGCGCGCTGCGGGATCATCGTCAACGTTACCCCGCTCGAGCCGGAATGGGAGGGGCACGTGACGCTCGAGTTCTCCAACACAACGCCGCTGCCGGCCAAAATCTACGCCAACGAAGGCGTGGCGCAGGTGATCTTCATCGAGTCGGACGAAGTCTGCGAGACTTCGTACAAGGACCGCGGCGGCAAGTATCTCGGCCAGCAGGGCGTGACGCTGCCGCGCATCTGACTGTGCCCTCCGGGGCGCCAGAAACACAATATGGCGCCGCGCGCCGCTCCCGCTTCCCGCATGTTGTGGTCCGGCGCCCGCGCCCGGTGCCGACGCCGACGGTCCGAACTTGAAGAAAGGCGCTCCTAAGCCCTTGACTCAGCGAGGGTCGCCCCTATAATCGGCGCAAGTTTACCAACCCCCGGCGAGGGCAAGGAGGTCATCATGACAGGCAGAAAGAGATACGCGCTGCGCTTCGACGTTTGCGTTCTGGAAATTCCTGAGACTTAGTGAACCGGGAGACGTGAATGGGCGCTCGCCCCACTAGCATAGCTCGCAACAAGCAATCGACACTTCCGCAAGAACAGCTCTTCGACACGCACCCCGAAGTCAGCCTCGACTTCGAGACCGTGCGCCAGGCCGCCCGCAAGAAGTACACGCGGCCATTCCTGATCCTCGACACTGCCATCGTGCGCGAAAAGGCGCGGCGCTTCCGTGCCGCCATGTCGCGCGTGCGGCCGCATTACGCGGTCAAGGCGAACCCGGACCCGCGCGTGCTCAAGGTCCTGGTCGAGGAGGGCGCAGGCTTCGAGATCGCCTCGATCGCTGAACTCGACCTCCTCCTATCGCTTGGGGTGCCAGCGGCCGAGGTGTTCTACTCCAATCCGGTCAAGTCGCGCGATTCGATCGCCTATGCCGCCGGCAAGGGCGTCGAATGGTTCGTGCTGGACAGCGTAGACGAGCTCAGAAGGGTGCATAGCGTGAAGGCCGATGCCAAGCTCTATCTTCGCGTCGCGACGCCCAACATCGGCAGCGATTGGCCCCTGTCCGGCAAGTTCGGCGCCGGAGCGGCCGAAACCCGGGAGATTATTGCTACTGCGGCAAAGCTCGGCGTCGACCTCGCTGGGGTGACCTTCCACGTCGGCTCGCAATGCCGCAATCCGGAGAACTGGCGGGTCGGGATGGAGAAGGCGCGCGCCGTGTTCGACGCCATGGCGAAGGCGGGGCTCAAGCCGCGCCTGCTCGATATCGGCGGCGGGTTTCCGGTGCGCCATGTCAGGCCGATCCCTTCGATCGAGGTGATCGGCAACGTGGTCAACGAGGCGCTGAAGGCGTTTCCGGCCGAAGTGAAGGTGATCGCCGAGCCCGGGCGCTATCTGGTTTCGGACGCCGGCTATTTCGTGTGCCGCGTGCTGGGGACGGCTTCGCGCGGCAGCAAGCGCTGGCTGCACCTCGATGCCGGCCTGTTTGGCGGCATCATAGAGACCACTGAAGGCCTCAAGTACCGTATTCGCACCGATCGTTCCGGCCCGGATGTGACCTGGAACGTCGCCGGCCCGACCTGCGATTCGGTGGACGTGATACTGCGCGACGAGCCGCTGCCATCTGACCTGCAGGAGGGCGATTTCTTCTACCTGCGCAATGCCGGCGCCTACACGACCGCGTACGCGAGCGAGTTCAACGGCTTTCCGCTGCCGGAAGTGAGAGTTTTCGAGTCCAAGCGCTGAACGCGATCGTCCTGAGCGGGTCGAAAAAGGCGGGCCAAGTGCCCGCCTTTTTCATTCAGCGGCTTGATATTCAGGTCGATTGTTCCGGACAGGTACGCTCGTAGCGCACGAAGTCGTAACGCAGACCCTCACGACTCGAGTGGGGGAGGCGCTCGCTTTCCCGCCACGCGCTGCGGTCGAACTCCGGAAACCGGACATCGCCCTCAAAATTGCGCTGAATTTCGGTCAGCAGCAGAGCGTCGGCGTATGCCAGCGCCGCGACGTACAGCTCTCCGCCTCCGATTACGAACGCAACAGGCGAATTCGCGCACAGGGCAAGTGCGGCCTCGAGCGAGCATGCCACGCTCGCGCCGGGCGCTTCGAACCGCCGGCAATGGGTGACCACGATGTTGTCGCGTCCCGGCAGGGGCTTGCCGAGCGAATCCCAGGTACGGCGCCCCATGATCACCGGGTGTCCGTAGGTGAGCGCCTTGAAGTGCCGCAGGTCCTCCGGCAGGTGCCATGGCAGCTTGCCCGAGGCGCCGATGACCAGATTCGAGGCGACTGCGGCGACCAGGTGTACGCGAGGACCGTTGCGCGCGTCTGATTTCGATTGTGACATTTGTTCTGTTTGCGACGGAATTTTGCAATAATTATAGGCACATGGGCGCCAATCCGTCCCGCGCGGCTACGGCGCTTCCGTATCCGCGCTCCTTCCTAGGGCTGCTGATCGCCGGCTTTACGCTGGTTACGCTACCGCTCGCGGGCGCGCTCGCCTATTCGGCGTGGAACACGGAGCGCTTGGCGGAGCAGAGCCGCAACGCGGTATTCAGTGCCGCTCAAGCGGCGCGAGCAAGCCGGTCGCTGGTCAATCGCATTGCCTCGATCGAGCGCCTGGCGCAACAGGTGACCTTGCTCGCCGATCCGGTGTTGATGGAAGACTACGCGCGCGTGCACCGCAGCTTCAAGCAAGTCGCCCGCGAGCTTACGCAGTTGCCTCTGGACAGCCAGCAGCTGATCGCGCTGGAGCGCACCGTGAAACAGGAGCAAAGCCTGTATGATCAGCTCACGGTGCAGCCGCGCGGTCCCTTGGATCCGCGCACGATCAGCGTCGAGGCAGACAAGCTCGCGGACAACGCGTACGAGATGCTCGCCATCAGCTACCTGGTGGCAGACCGCGAGGTCGACCGCCTGCGTTCGAGCGCCGAGGTCGTGCAGCAGCGTCTGATTCTACTGGTGATCTTTAGCACGGCGATCGCGCTCGCGATCGCGCTCGCGCTCACCCGTTTCATCGTGCGCCCGATCGCAGAGCTGGACGCGTCGATTCGGCAGCTTGGTAGCGCCGATTTCAGCCGTCCGATCAGAGTGCGCGGTCCAGAAGATCTGCAATACCTGGGCGAGCGCCTGGACTGGCTGCGGCGCCGGCTGACCGAACTCGAGGCGCAGAAGAATAGATTCCTGCGTAACGTGTCCCACGAGCTGAAGACTCCCTTGACCGCATTGCGCGAAGGAGCTGAGTTGCTGAATGATGGAATCGCCGGGGCGCTGGCGCCGCAGGCGCAGCAGGTGGCGGCGATCATGCGCGACAACAGCATCAGGCTACAGCGCATGATCGAGGACCTTCTTGATTACCAGCGCGCTTTGCACGCGGCAGCTTCCCTCAACCTCCAAGTGGTCAAGCTAGGTGAGCTGGTGCGCGATTCTGCGCGTGCCCACGAGTTGGCAGCGCGGGCCAAGCGACTCCACGTGGCGCTTTATCTGCTGCCGGTAACGGTTCAGGCGGACCCTGAGAAATTACGCTCCATAGTGGATAATCTCGTTGGTAACGCGATCAAGTTCACACCTGAGGGCGGCAACATTTCGCTTGTAGCGCGCGAATTCAGGGGCGAAGCGATGTTTGAGGTGATTGATTCGGGCCCCGGCGTGCCCGCCGAGGAGGGAGAGCTGATATTCGAGTCCTTCTTTCGCGGTCGTACGAAGGCCCGGGGAAGGATCGAAGGCACCGGTCTCGGGCTTGCTATCGTGCGAGAATATGTCGAGGCGCATGGTGGCCGAATTGCAGTGATAGAAGGTAATCACGGTGGCCATTTTAGGGTGATGCTGCCGCGTGAAGCTACAGCAGTCATTCCGGTGGCGGCATGAAACTATTGATTGGATTGCTCGTTTTGCTGCTGGCGGCCTGCGCACAGCTGGTGCCGCGGGACCGTGAACTGTCGGGAGTCGACGAGATTGTTGCTGCGGCGGTGGTCGCCGCGGGCGCATCGGTGAGCAAGCAACAGAACGCTGTGGACAGGGCGCGGGAGGCTTTTCAGCGTGACCCGAGTGCCGTGAATCGATTGCGGCTTGCGACGTTCTTGGCAGCACTTCCGGCGCCGCGCGGTGATGCTAAGGAAGCGTATTCACTGCTCGAGCCGTTCGTCGGTGGCGGGGTCAAATCGCCGTCCGCGAACTTCGCCGCGTTGCTGGCGGGCCAGGTTGCGGACCGATTGCGGCTCACGCGCGAAAGCGAGCAGGCAATAGGTGAGCGCCAACGCTTAGCGCGTACAGCGCAGCAGCACGATGCTGACATGCGCGAAGAGTTCGAACGCTCGCGACGTGCCGCCGCCGAGCGGGAGGCGAAATTGCAGGAGCAGCTTGAAGCACTGAAGTCGATTGAACGCGGTATAGTCGAACGTGAAGAGAAGTTGCGAAATATCAGGAGATGAGACTATGACAACGGAATCCCCAAGCGTCTTGCTTGTCGACGATGACAAGGATCTGTTGCAGCTCATTGCAATGCGCCTCAGGGCGGCGGGATACGCGGTATCGACTTCTGATTCCGGCGAAAGTGCCCTGGCAAGTTTTACTGTCTCGCGGCCCGATCTCGTTATCACCGACTTGCGCATGCACGGCATGGATGGCATGGCGCTGTTTGACGCGATCCACCGCGATGCGCCGTCGCTCCCGGTGGTCATTCTCACCGCGCACGGTACGATTCCCGAGGCGGTGGCCGCGACGCGCCGCGGCGTGTTCAGCTTCCTGACCAAGCCGTTCGACGGAAAGGTATTGCTCGATACGGTTGCGGACGCGTTGCGCCTGTCGAGCGCGCCGGCGGGCGGCGGGCGAGAAAGCTGGCGCGCCGAGATCATCACCCGTTCGCCCGCAATGGAAGACCTGCTGGCGCAGGCAAAGCGCGTCGCGGCTTCGGACGCCAGCGTCTGCGTGTACGGGCCGAGCGGCACCGGCAAGGAACTGCTCGCGCATGCGATCCACAACGCGAGCCGTCGGGCCGCGGGGCCCTTCGTGGCGGTCAATTGCAGCGCAATTCCGGAGGGACTGATCGAGTCCGAGCTGTTCGGGCACCGCAAGGGCTCTTTCACCGGCGCGACTCAGGATCGCCGGGGACTGTTCCAGGCCGCCGAGGGCGGGACCCTGTTTCTGGACGAGATCGGCGACATGCCGGTCGCGCCACAGGTCAAGCTGCTGCGTGCGCTGGAAGAACGGGTGGTGCGGCCGGTGGGCTCGAACGACGCGGTCGCGGTCGACGTGCGCATCATTTCCGCCACCCACCGCCGGCTCGAGGAGCGAATCGCCGCCGGCGAGTTCCGGGAGGACCTCTACTACCGGCTGAACGTGGTCAAGCTCACTGTCCCCGCGCTGGTCGAGCGGCGCGAGGACATTCCGTTGCTCGCGAACCATTTCCTGGAGCGCCTGGTGGCGCGCTATGGCCGGCGCCGGCTCGGCTTTTCTCCCGAGGCGATGGAGCTGCTGGTTTCGGCATCCTGGCCCGGCAACGTGCGCCAGCTCTTGAACGTGGTCGAGCAATCGGTGGCGCTGACCGCGACCGACGTCGTCCCGGCCTCGCTGGTGCGCCAGGCGATCGACTCGCGCGATTCGACCCTGACCCCCCTGGACGAGGCGCGCCGGGCATTCGAGCGAGACTACCTGGTGAGGATCCTGAAGATCACCAGCGGCAACGTCACCCAGGCCGCCCGCCTGGCGGGCCGCAACCGGACCGAGTTCTACCGTCTGCTCGAGCGCCATGCGCTCGAGCCGGCCATGTTCAAGAGCGCGGCTCAGGTGCACTGAGCCGCGCGGCGCGCATCCGCTGCCGGACGGCGGCCGTATGGTCTTCGACGGGGCCGGTCTCTCGCGCCCCCGAAGGGAGATCACGACCGATGACTAATCATCTTGCGCTCCGATTCGTCGCTGCGCTTGCGGCGCTGGGCATCGCGCTGCCGGCCCAGGCGGCCTCATGTATGGCCAGGTCGACCGCGCGCACCGGGGCATTGGTCGAGCTGTACACGTCGGAAGGGTGCAGCAGCTGCCCCCCTGCGGACCGCTGGCTGTCCTCGCTCAAGGCCGCCGCGCGGTCCGGGAGCGACGTGGTGCCCCTCGCCTTGCACGTCGATTACTGGGATTACATCGGCTGGAAGGACCCCTATGCCAAGCGAGCGTTCAGCGCCAGGCAGCGGGCGGTTGCGGCGCTGCAGCATTCGCGTTTCGTCTATACGCCGCAAGTCTTGCTGCAAGGGCGCGACTTCCGTGGCTGGGGCTCGAGCGCATTCGAGCAGGCGGTAGCGAGGATCAATGCCCAGCCGGCGAGGGCCGAGATATCGCTCGCGATCGAGCGGCCCCACGAGGGCGCGCTCCAGGTCGAAGCGTCCGCCTGGGTGCCGGATCCACCGCGCCGCGCCACTGCTGCCCTGTACCTCGCCGTCTACCAGAACAGGCTGCACTCCCGGGTCGAGGCAGGGGAGAACGAGGGGCGCACGCTGGCGCACGATTTCGTGGTGCACAACTGGATCGGGCCGATCGAATTCGCCTCCGACGGGCGGGCGCGCGACAAGCGCAGTCTAGGGCTGCCGCCGGGCGCGGCCGCGCGCGACGTGGGGGTTGCCGCCTTCGTGCAGGACCGCGG
>JBAUTD010000304.1:0-1768 GCA_049582045.1 Burkholderiales bacterium | reverse complement strand
CGAACAGGTACTCGATCCGCCGTAGTGAGATCATCGAGCGGTCGAGCTTTTGCTCGAACACCGTCAGCTCGCCGCGGTCCACTGCGTTCAGGAATGCCGCGAGCACCGCGTGCGGTTTCGGCGCGCTCGGCCAGGTGGGCGCCTCGTCCTCCGCGGCCCGCGCGCCGCCGCAGACCAGGATCGCCACGGCGAGCGCCGCGAACGCGATGCGCAAGGCTTTCATCGGGCCATTGTGCGCTTGCGCTCCGCTTTCTTTGTTGATTCACATCAGACTCCGCGCGCGCGACGACCTGCGCAATCGAGCCGGAGTGTACGCTACCGTACCGACGCGATCCCGGCCGGCGCACACACTGCCCACATTTGGCGGGAATCGTGATGATGATGCAGATGCGAGTTCTTCAGCGTCGGATGCTCGCCTTCGCCGCAGGCGTCGCAGTCCTGGCATTCAGCGGCTGGGCCAGCGCGGATCCGCCGTCGCGCGTCGCGCGGCTGGGCTACACGACAGGGTTGGTCAGCTTCTCGCCCGCCGGCGAGGACGATTGGATCGAGGCGAACATCAATCGGCCGCTGACCACCGGCGACCGCCTCTGGACGGAGGATCGTGCGCGGGCCGAGATCCAGCTCGGCGGAGCGATGATTCACATGGATGCCGGTACCGGGGTATCGGTGCTCAATCTCGACGACCGTATCGCCCAGCTTCAGCTGACGCAGGGCGTGTTGAATGTGCGCGTGCGTTACCTCGAGCCCAACCAGCTGCTCGAGGTCGACACGCCGAATCTCGCCTTTACCCTGGGGCAGCCCGGCGAATTCCGGATCGAGGTGGATCCGCAGGGCGATGCCACGACGATCATGGTGCGCGACGGCCGGGGCGAGGTGTACGGCGAAGACGCGGCGTATTCGATCGATTCGCGCCAGGCGTATCGCTTCATGGGAACCGGCCTGCGCGAGTACCAGTATGTCAACGCGCCGCGCCCCGATGATTTTGATCTCTGGTCGAGCGATCGGAACCGCCGCTACGACGACTCGCGCTCCGCCCGCTATGTGTCGCGCGACGTGGTCGGCTATCAGGACCTCGATGCGAACGGCACCTGGCGCGTCGACGCGACCTACGGCAACGTCTGGATCCCGAATCGCGTAGCCGCCGGCTGGGCGCCCTACCGCGACGGACATTGGGTATGGGTCGACCCCTGGGGCTGGACCTGGGTGGATGACGCGCCCTGGGGCTTCGCGGTGTCCCACTACGGCCGCTGGGCGAATCTGCATGGCACTTGGGGTTGGGTGCCGGGTCCCGCGCGCAGCCGGGCCTACTACGCCCCGGCGCTGGTGGTGTTCATCGGCGGGGCCAACTTCCAGATTGCGATCTCCAGCGGCAGCGTCGGCGGCGTCGCGTGGTTTCCGCTTGGGCCGCGCGAGGTCTATCGGCCGTCCTATCAGGTGAGCCGTGGCTATTTCCAGAACATCAACCACAGCAACACGGTCATCAACAACACGGTGATCAACAACTACTACGACAACCGGAACGTGACCCACGCCGAGTATGCCAACCGGCGAGTGCCGGGTGCCGTCGTCGCGGTGCCGAGGACCGCATTCGTGCAGTCGCAGCCGGTGTCCAGGGCGGCGGTCCGGGTACGGCCCGAAACGATCGTCAGCCGGCCAGTGGAGGCCGCGCCGAGCGTCGCTCCGACGGACAGAAGCGTGCGCGGCGCTGCCGGCCAGGTTGGCAAGCCACCTGCCCGCGTGTTCGAGCGCCCGGTGGTCGCCCGTACTG
>JBAUTD010000303.1:0-2568 GCA_049582045.1 Burkholderiales bacterium | reverse complement strand
CGGTCGGGCTCGCGCTCGCGGACAAGCTGCAGGAGGTCGAGCGCGTCACCGCCTGCTTCTTCGGCGAGGGCGCGATGGCCGAGGGCGCCTTCCACGAGGCGCTGAACCTGGCCGCGCTGTGGCGCGTCCCGGCGCTGTTCCTGTGCGAAAACAACCTCTACGCGATGGGCACCGCGCTCGCGCGCTCGGAGTCGCAGACCGACCTGTGCGCCAAGGCCGCCTCCTACGGCGTGCCGACCGCAAGGGTCGACGGCCAGGACATCGTCGCCGTGCACGAAGCCGCCAAGAAAGCCCGGCAGCACGTGCGCGAAGGCAAGGGGCCGTTCTTCGTCGAGTTCCGGACCTACCGCTACCGCGCGCACTCGATGTTCGACCCCGAGCTCTACCGCGCCAAGCAGGAAGTCGAGGAGTGGAAGACGCGCGGGCCGCTGCACAGCTTCACCGCGCGGCTCAAGGCCGAGGGCAAGCTGACCGAGGAGCAGTTTCTCGCGCTCGACGCCGAGGTCGCGAAGGAAGTCGAGGAGGCGGTGGCATTCGCCGAGGCCGGCAGCTGGGAGCCGGTCGAGGATCTGACCAAGGATGTGACCGCGACATGAAGAAGATCTCCTACCGCGAGGCGATGCGCGAGGCGCTGCGCGAGGCGCTCGCCGGCGATCCGCGCGTCTTCCTCATGGGCGAGGACGTCGGGCGCTACGGCGGCAGCTACGCGGTTTCCAAGGGGCTGCTGCAGGAATTCGGGCCGGAGCGCATCCGCGACACGCCGCTCTCGGAGCTCGGCTTCACCGGCGCCGGCATCGGCGCGGCGCTCGGCGGCATGCGCCCGATCGTCGAGGTGATGACGGTCAACTTCAGCCTGCTCGCGCTCGATCAGATCGTGAACACCGCCTCGCTCTATCGCCACATGTCGGGCGGCCAGTTCTCGGTGCCGCTGGTGATCCGCATGGCGACCGGCGCCGGGCGCCAGATCGCCGCGCAGCACTCGCACAGCCTGGAGAACTGGTACGCCCACATCCCGGGCATCAGGGTGCTCGCCCCGGCGACGGTCGAGGACGCGCGCGGCATGCTCGCTCCGGCGCTCGCCGATCCCGACCCGGTGGTGATCTTCGAGCACGCCGAGCTCTACAACATGGAAGGCGAGCTGCCCGAGCCTTGGCGCAGCGACATCCGCAAGGCCGCAGTGCGCAGGCAGGGAAAGCAAGTCAGCCTGATCACCTACGGCGGGTCGCTGCCCAAGACGCTGAAGGCCGCCGACATGCTCGGCAGGGACGGCATCGACGCCGAGGTGGTCGACCTGCGGGTGCTGCGGCCGCTCGACGACGACACGATCATGGCCTCGGTGCGCAAGTGCCGGCGCGCCGTGATCGTCGACGAGGGCTGGAAGACCGGCAGCCTGGCGGGCGAGCTGATGGCGAGGATCGTCGAGCAGGCCTTCTACGAGCTCGACGCGCCGCTCGCGCGCGTGTGCAGCGAGGAAGTGCCGATGCCCTACGCCAGGCACATGGAGCAGGCGGCGCTGCCGCAGCCGGAGAAGATCGTCGCCGCGGCGAAAGGACTGTTCGGATGATGGAGTTCAAGCTCCCCTCGCTCGGCGCCGACATGGACCAGGGCAAGCTGCTCGAATGGAAGGTAAAGCCCGGCGATGCGGTCAAGCGCGGCCAGGTGATCGCGGTGGTCGACACCTCGAAAGCCGCGGTCGACGTCGAGATCTGGCACGACGGCACGGTCGAGGAGCTGATCACCAAGGAAGGCGAGACGATCCCGGTGGGAACCGTGATGGCGAAGCTGCGCGAGACAGGAGAGAAACCTGCTCCTGCTGCCGCGCCCCCCGCGCACCCCAAGGAGGTTCCTCCGTCTCTTCGCAAGCCTGCATCGCCCGCGGCGCGCAAGCGCGCGCACGAGCTCGATGTCGACATCGAGCAGGTCACCGGTACCGGACCGCACGGCGCGGTGACGCTCGAGGACGTAGAAAGAGGCGCAACGAAGCCCTCACCGAAACCCGCCCCTCCTGCCCCATCTCCTCCAGCCGCCGACCGCCAGGCGGAGATGCGCAAGGCGATCGGCGCGGCGATGAGCCGCTCCAAGCGCGAGATTCCGCACTATTACCTTGCCGAGACGATCCCGATGCACAAGGCGCTCGAACACCTCACCCGCGCGAACGAGGCGCGCCCGGTCACCGAGCGCGTGCTGATGGGTGCGCTGCAGTTGAAGGCGGTCGCGGTCACGCTGAGGAAGTACCCCGAGCTGAACGGCTTCTGGCGCGACGGCGGCTTCCAGCCCGGCGCCGGGATCCACGTCGGGGTCGCGATCTCGATGCGCCAGGGTGGACTGGTCGCGCCCGCGATCCACGACGTCGACGAGCGCAGCCTCGAGGAGCTGATGCGCGCGCTGGCGGATCTGGTCAAGCGCGCGCGCGCCGGATCGCTGCGCAGCTCCGAGATGTCCGACCCAACGATCACCGTCACCAACCTCGGCGAGCAGGGGGTCGAAGCGGTCTACGGAGTCATCTACCCGCCGCAGGTGGCGCTGGTGGGCTTCGGCCGCATCGCCGAGCGGGCCTGGGCCGAGGAC
>JBAUTD010000302.1:0-4998 GCA_049582045.1 Burkholderiales bacterium | reverse complement strand
CAGCGAGGGGCGCATTTCGATCCGCGCCTGGTAGATGCTTTCCTCGGCATGCGCGACGAGGTGTTGCGCGTGCAGCGCGATTGGAGCGATATGCCCACGGCGGGTACGGGCGGCGCGTAATGCGGGCGCTGGCTGATTTCTACGGGAATCTGCGGGCTCGATTGGCGGGGCGGCCCGATACGGAGCACGAGCAGGCGATCGTGCGCCTTGTCGTCGGAGCGCTGATTGTCCTTTATCTGCTCCCGGACGCGCTGCGCGATCGACCCGAACCGACCCTGGAGGTGATGCTCCTTTACCTGCTGGTATCGGCGCTCTTGTTCGTGCGAATCCTCGTTTCTCCCGGCGCATCTCATGCGCGCCGGCTGGTTGCGACCGTGGCCGACGTGGGGACGCTCACCTGGTGTATGGCGTTTCTCGATGAGCGCGCCGCGCCGCTGTTCCTGGTGTATGTCTGGGTGACGCTGGCAAACGGCTTCCGCTTCGGCGCACGCCACCTGATCGATGCGCTCGTGCTGAGCGTGCTTGGCTTCTCTCTTGTCTTGTGGATAAGTGATTTCTGGCAAGCTCACCTTGCGTTGGGCGCTGGGCTCATGCTCGGGCTGGTGGCACTTAGCCTTTACGTGCTGTCGCTGGTAAAGCGCATGTTCGACGCGCTGGCGCGCGCCGAGGCGGCCAACCAGGCCAAACGCCGGTTTATATCGGTCGTGAGCCACGAGATGCGCACGCCGCTGAACGCGATCATCGGAATGGCTGACCTGCTGCGCGACACCCAGCTCAACCGCGAGCAGGCCGACATGCTGCAGACGCTGCGCGGCTCATCTCGGGTCATGCTCGGTCTAGTCGAAGACGTTCTTGACTTCTCGAAGATCGAAGCCGGAAAGCTGGTGCTCGATCATTCGGATTTCGACCTGCACGCTTTGGTCAACAGCACCTGCAGAATTGTCGCTGCGCAGGCTGCGGCGAAGAACGTGGAAGTCGTGGTGTCGATCATGCCTGAGGTGCCGCCGGCGGTTCGTGGCGATCCCCACTATCTGCGTCAGGTGCTGATCAATCTCGCGAGTAACGCGGTGAAATTTACCGAGCACGGCAGTGTGACGGTGCACGTGTCGGCACAAGGGGAAACGGAGACAAAGGTACGTTTGAAGTTCTCCGTGCGCGATACGGGAATCGGGATCGCGCCCGAGGCGCAAGCGCGTATTTTCGAGAGCTTCGCGCAGGGCGAACAATCTACGACGCGCCGCTTCGGCGGGACCGGCCTCGGAACGACGATTGCGAAGCAGCTCGTCGAGCTCATGAGCGGACGTATCGGATTGGAGAGCGCAGTAGGGCTTGGCAGCACGTTCTGGTTCGAGGTGGAATTGGATAAGCAACCGGAACGCGCCGAAGTCGTAGCGGGCGAGCTTGCTGATACCCGAGTAATGCTGGTCGGTGTTCCCGCCGAACAGCGAGAGGTGCTGGAGCAGGCTCTGTCCGGGTGGGGGGCGACCCCCGTTGCAGTTGTGGGGATCGACGAAGGCGTGGCGCGCCTGGTGACAGAGATAAGCGTGGAGAAGCCGTACCACAGCGCGCTCCTATACGCCGACGGTCGCGATGGCTTGCAGCAGGCGTGGCGCTTCCGACGCGCCGCGCCGGACCCCGCACCACCGATGATTTTGGTGGTCCGCAGCGACGCGGACGTGCCGCGCTTTGACGCTCTCTCCGCCGGCTTCTCGGCGGTGCTCGAGCTGCCTTTCGACAAGCGCCAGATGTTCAACGTGCTTCATTCAGTCAGCGCCGGCGCGGAGATGGGCACGAGCGTGGTGCGGCTACAGGACTACGCTCGGCGAATCTCAGGAGCGAGAAGGCTGAGAGTCCTGGTAGCGGACGACAATCCAACCAATCGCGAGGTTTTGGGAAAGATTCTGGAACGTGGGGGACACGAGGTTTCGTTGGTCGACGACGGCGAGCAAGCGCTGGATGCCGTAGAGCACCAGTCCTACGACATTGTTCTGCTCGATCGCAATATGCCTCGTATGGGGGGGTTGGAAGCGCTTCAGGCTATGCGTCTAATGTTTGTTGGCCGCGATCGACTGCCGATTGCGATTCTATCTGCGGATGTTACTCCGGAGGCGCGCAAGGAATGTCTTGAGGCGGGAGCGGACGCGTTTCTCTCGAAGCCGGTCGAGGCGACGCGGCTGCTCGAAGAGATCCAGGGTCTGGCGGGCAGCAGGTCTACGGAACCTGCCCCGCGGGCCGCGCCAATCGAAATATCTCGCTCGGCGCCGCGCCAAGGCACAGCCCCGCAGGCAGAAATAATCAATTCCGATACGCTTACGCACCTGGAGGAGCTTGGTTCTTCGGCATCGTTCATCGAGAAGCTCGTCGGAGTCTTTCTCTCCGACAGCGCCGCATTACTGGAAAAGATTGAGGTGGCGCTCCGCGTAAGAAATACGCAGGAGTTCCGCTCTCTTCTACATGCAATGAAGGGCTCGTCGGCAAGCATGGGCACCGATCGACTCACCAGAATTTGTTCAGACTTTGGAAAGCTTTCAGACGCGGAGTTAAAATTGCAGGCGTCAAGCCTGGCAAAGGCGCTTTCAGACGAACTAGGGGCGGCTCGAAGCGCGTTGGAGTCCTACCTGCGCGACAAGCGGCGATCCACGGGTTAGATCGCGTACAATCGCACGCCGTGACAATTAGAAATTAGAACCTGGTGCGGCCGATTCATGCCACACGGCCGCAACCCGTATCTCCATCGGAACTCCGAATGTCATTCTTCATCACGCTCATCGAGTTGACGGATTCCAGCCGACGCGAACTCGAGGAAGTCCCCAAGGTCCACTCGATGATTCACAATGGCCTGGAAATTTCCGAATACCGCGCGTTCCTGCACGATCTGTATCACGTCGTGTGGCATTTCTGTCCCGTCATGGCCTCGGCGGTTGCGCGTTGCGACGACCGATTCCGCGACGTGCGCTACGAACTCTACGAGCGCATCGAGGAAGAGAAAGGGCACGAATCCTGGGTGCTGGAGGACATCGAGGCTGTGGGGGGCGATGTGCGGGCCGTGCGCGAGAAGCCACCCAGCGTGCCCGTCCAGGCGATGATTGCGTTTAACTACTACAGCGCCGAGCGGGTGCATCCTTGCTCGGTACTGGGAATGCTCTATATGCTGGAGGTCGTATCATCCGTCTACGGTGGCCGCGTCTCGGACTCGATTGCGCGCGCCATGGGGCGCAACGTCGATGGCGGAGGTTTCAAGTTCCTGTCGTCGCACGCGACGATGGACGTCGATCACATGGCCAAGCTGAACAAGCTGGTGAAGACGATCGAAGATCCCGCCGCGCAGGACTCGATCGTCAACTCCACGCGTGTCAACTTCTACCAGTTCAGCCGCATGTTCGGTGAGGGCGGATTCGTCTCCCACTTGGCCGGCTGAGCGACATCGGGGTAGACCTCAGGCAGACGCTGCAAGTGCCTCCTGGGTGATGTCAGTGACGTCATTCGATTCCAGGCGGCGCATCTGAGCGCGAACGATACGGCTCATCATCTTGAGGTCGCGATCCTCGAGGCGCATAGCTGCGTCCACCCATGTGTCGGTAATCGCGTCGAGTTCCTCGCGCGTGACTGGCTGAACGAGCTTACGTGCCTTGTGGACGGCCTGCATCCCATTGCGGCGCTTCGCGTTCCTTGCGATCCACTCGCGCACCGCATTCTCTCCGTCGCCGTCCTTGGCAATAACATCGATCACGCCCATCTCGTGCAGCGTGGCGGCCGGGAGGACGCGGCCCGAGAGAATGAGGTCCTCCGCAGCGCGCATGCCGATGCGCCGCGCAAGGAGACTGTAGGCGCCCATCCCGGGGAAAAGGTTGAAGAGAATTTCGGGCAATCCCAGCTGTGCGCTCTCCTCGGCAACGATGACGTCCGAGGAAAGAGCGCATTCGAACCCGCCGCCCAGAGCGTCACCTTGGACCAGCGAGATGGTTGTCAAGGTCGAGGAGTAGAAGTTCTGAATGCGAGGGAACATGTTGTCGATGCACAGCTTCGCATAGTGTGCCAGTGCGTCGCGATCTCGCGACTTGATCAGCAGCACGAACAACGCCAGATCGCCGCCCAGGTTGAATACCCGTGGAACGCGCGATCCCAGCACGTAGTAGTGCGCTTTGCTCGCTATCCCGGCCGCCTCGACCCGACCATCGTTTACGGCGAGCACGCTGTCGTGCTCCCGAATCGCCTTCAGCAATCCAAGGCTGAAGCACGGCGTGCCTTTCGGATTGAAGTAGCCCCAGATCGTGCCGGTTGAGGGATCGAATTCGGTTTCGAACTGCGACTTGGTCTTTCCGTACGGAACGCGAAGCCCGTCAACGTCGCGCATGTTGCTCATGTGATTCTCCTTCCCTGATAAAAATGCCCCCGTGAAAGGGGGCAATTCGCCTTGGCCCGGGTCGGCAGAACCACGCCGTCAGTCAGGCCTCCCGAGGCAATTAAACGCCCGTTGCGGCGTATGTGCAATCGATCACGTTCCGCGGTCGGGCATCCTCCATATCTCGCCGTCCGATGGGGGCGCGCGGTGAGCGTGACTTAATTCACACTTTTTGGCGTCGATCGGAGGCTCAGCGACGGTTGGAATAAAGGGCCGCTATCGGTTAGATTCGGGGCAGGGCCGCTTCGCGCGCAGGACTCAAGCAGGGGGCTGAATGTACGCGATTGTCTACAAGGCCGATGGTTTTCCCGTATGCCGTCAGGTGCCCGGTGTAAGCCCGGACCCGGTGGTGACCTGGAATTCGGAGGATGCGGCGAAATCGTTCATTTCGTCCAAGGGCGGGGACGCCGAGTTTCGGCCGGTACAGCTGACCGATGACGCCATGGACGGCCTCGCCAAAGCGATGGGATGCCCGGTCGAGTCGATTACCTTCGATCCCTATCCGAGCTAGTCAGACCTCGACGTTGTCTATCAGGCGGGTGCCGCCGAGGCGCGCGGCGCCGAGCACCACGAGTCGAGCGTCTGCGGGGCCGGGT
>JBAUTD010000301.1:0-3472 GCA_049582045.1 Burkholderiales bacterium | reverse complement strand
CCTTGAGACACGACAGGTCCGCGCGCGCGAGCGACGGGTCGGAGGCGAGCGCGTGAAACAGCGTCGGCACGCCCACCAGCACGCTCGGGCGCTTCTCGCGCACCAGCTTCGCGGTGCTCGCCGGGTCGAACACCGGCACCAGGATCGACTTGCCGCCCGCCATCAGCGCCGCGTTGACGCACACCCCGAGGCCGAAACCGTGGAACAGCGGCAGGATGGCGAGGATCGAGTCGCCCTGGTCGAGCCCGCCCCAGGCGGCGGCCTGCATCCCTTGCGCGATGAAGTTGCGGTTCGACAGCACGATGCCCTTGGGCGAGCCGGTCGTGCCGCCGGAAAAGAGGATGGCGGCGGGATCCTCCGCAGAACCCGTTGCTGCCTTTGCAGACGAATACTTCTTTTTCATTTCTTCCGACCACCAGTGCACGCGTGGATCGGGCGGCACGCGCGGGATCTTGCGGCCCTTGGTGAGGCGGAAGCCCAGACTCTTGAGCGGCGGCAAATAGTCCGGGATGCGCGCAAGCAGGATCTTCTCCAGCGGGCGCTTCGGCTGCGCCGCGGCGAGCGTGCCGTAGAACGCATCTAGGACAAGCGCGAGGCGCGCGCCGCTCGCGTCGATATAGTGCGCGATCTCGGGCGCGGCCGACAGAGGGTGGATCAGCGCCGGCACCGCGCCGAGCCGGTTGGCGGCGTAGAACGCGATCACGCCCTGGGGCGAGGTCGGCATCGAGATCAGCAGGCGCTCCCCTCGACGCAGGCCGAGCGCGGCAAGCAGCGCGGCGCAGCGGTCGATGTCTTCGATCAGGCGGCGGTAGCTCGAGGTCGCGCCGAAGAAGTCCCAGGCGGTCGCCTGCGGCAGGCGGCGCGCGGTGGCCGCGATCGCCTCGTAGAGCGTGCGCTGCGGGTACTCCAGCGTGGCCGGAACCGCGCCGTAGAACCGCAGCCAGGGGTAGGACGGTGCATTC
Organism: Burkholderiales bacterium; assembly: GCA_049582045.1. Lineage (GTDB taxonomy): Bacteria > Pseudomonadota > Gammaproteobacteria > Burkholderiales > SG8-39 > DAHVFK01. Next base: position 2,510 of record JBAUTD010000301.1, on the reverse strand, counting down.
ATGCTCAGTAGCGCTTGCGCAGCTTTTCCCGCGCCCGTTCGCGCATCTCGCGCTCGTCGCGCGCGAGACGATAAGCGACATAGTACTTGTAGATGTTGCTCACGTACTGCACCGTCTCGCGCCCGATCTTCTCGGCCGCGACGCGCTCGACGTTGCCGAACCAGACGTCGGGGTCCAGGCCGCGCCTGGCCGCGATCCGGCGCAGCGCCGCGATGCGGGTCGGGCCCGCGTTGTAGGCGGCGAAGGCGAACAGGTTGCGGTTGAGCGGATCGAGCTTCGCGCCGTCGAAGTAGCGGTCGAGCATCCTGCGCATGTACTTCACCCCGGCGTGGATGTTCGGCTCGAGCTTGCGGATGTCGCCCACGTCCATCGCCTTGCCGGTGGACGGCATGACCTGCATCACCCCGATCGCGCCCGAGGGGCTCCTGCGCCTCTGGTTCAGGCGCGACTCCTGGTAGCCCTGCGCGGCGAGCATCAGCCAGTCGAAGTCGTAGCGCTTCGCGTACTTCTTGAACAACGCCACGGTGCGCTCGAAGCGCGCCATGTCCTCGCTCGAAGTCGAGTTGCGCACCCACTTGGTGCTCTCGAGGTACTTGGTGAAGGTCGTGTTGCCGAACAGCGTGCCCTTGCGCGCGCGCTTGACGAACTGGTCGACCGCGGCCTTGAGCTCGGGGCTGCGGTGGCGGAACGCCCAGGCGATCTCGCCGCCGCGGTTGACCGCGATGTCCTCGTGCACCCTGATGTGCTTGAAGATCTTGGCCCAGAACTTGGCCTTGTGGCTGTCGACGATGACGTAGGGAATGAGCCCCGCGTTCACCATCTCGAGCAGGTCCTCGTCCTCGAGGTGCTCGGGCGCGAGCTCGACCTGCACGCGCGGCTTGCCCTCCTCCTCCAGCCGCACGTTGAGCGCCGCCAGGTGCTCGAAGTAGCTGCTCGAGCCGCGCACCAGGATCTTCCTGCCGGAGAGATCCTCGATGCCGCGGATCGGCGGCGAGCTCGGGCCGGTGACCAGCAGCTCGCTGATGCCGGTCCAGAACGGGTCCGAGAAATCCACCAGCATTCTGCGCGCCGGGGTGATGGTCAGGTTGGCCGCGGCGATGTCGCCGCGCCCCTCGAGCAGCGCCGGCAGCAGCTGGTCGCGCGAGACCGGGATGAACACCACGTGAACCCGCAGGTGGCGGCGCTTGAGCTTCGCGTTCAGGAACGCCTCGAACGCGCTCAGCGTATCGTAGCTGGTGCCGTGCGGCGCGCCGCGGTCGATGAAGTAGAAGGTCTTGCTGTACACCACCAGGGCGCGGATCATGCGCCGCTCGATCATGCCGTCGAGGTCGCCGGTCCACTTCCGCTCGACGTGGCGCAGCGCGGGAGCCGGGTCCGGCGCGGCCGTCGCAAGCAAAGGGACTAGCGCGAGGAAAGCGAAGGCGCGCACCGGCTGTTCTCTTGCTGATGGACCGGGCTATCATATCCAACTCGTCGGGATCACGCGCCGCGGAGAGGACAATGCTGCAGGGCATCGAAGTGAGGAAGGTCACGCCGCACTGCGGCGCCGAGGTGCGCGGCATCGACCTGTCGCGGCCGCTCGACGCGGACGCCGCGGCGGCGCTCGAGCGCGCGCTGGCGGAGAACTGCGTGCTGTTCTTTCGCGACCAGACGATGACGCCCGAGCAGCACAAGGCGCTCGGGCGCAGCTTCGGCGAGCTGCACCTGCACCCCGCGTGGCCGCGGCTGGTCGAGGGCCACCCGGAGATCATGGAGATCTACGCCGACGAGAAATCGAAGCGCGTGGCGGGCGAGGACTGGCACTCGGACGTCTCCTGCGACCCAGAGCCGCCCCTGGGCACGATTCTTCACATGCACGAGGTGCCGCCGGTGGGCGGCGACACGCTGTTCGCGAGCATGTACGCGGCCTGGGACGCGCTCTCGGCGCCGATGCAGCGCCTGCTCGAGGGCATGAGCGCGCTCCACGACGGCGAATACGTCTACCGCGGGCGCTACGAGGGTGCGATCGAGGAGGGCAAGGTGTACCCGAAATCCGAGCACCCGGTGGTGCGCACCCACCCGGTGAGCGGGCGCAAGGCGCTGTTCGTCAACCGCACCTTCACCACCCGCATCGTGCAGCTCGCCAAACACGAGAGCGACGCGGTGCTCGGCATGCTGCTCGAGCACCTCGAGCGGCCCGAGTTCCAGTGCCGCTTCCAGTGGCAACCCGGGTCGGTCGCGTTCTGGGACAACCGCTGCGCGCAGCACCACGCGATGTGGGACTACTACCCCAATCGCCGGCGCGGGCTGCGGGTCACGATCAAGGGCGACCGGCCCTATTACCGTCCCTGATACGGCCGCTGGTTGAGCGTCCAGTCGAACTCGGCGTAGCGCAGCCTTACGCGCCCCTGGCGGCGGTCGATCAGCTCGATCGCCGCGTCGTCCTCGAGGCGCGCGAGCACGAACTCCAGCGCGCCCGACTCGCCGCCGAAGTCGCGCGCGTACCAGTGCAGCTGCGGCGGCGCGACGAC
>JBAUTD010000300.1:0-1868 GCA_049582045.1 Burkholderiales bacterium | reverse complement strand
ACCCCGACCCGGCTCACCACGCCTTCGTCCGCGAGGCGGCGCAGATCCTCGAGCACCGCCTGCTCGGGCATCCCGCAGCGCCGCCCGATCTCGGCGAACGGCCGCGCCACGAGCGGAAAGTCGCGCTGGAAGTCGTTCAGGAGCGGGAATCGCGGCGCGACCTCGGCCATCCTCAGAACCCGGTGGTGAATGCGCGCACGGAAAGCAGAATCCCGCTCGGGTGCTCGGCCTTGAGCTCGGCGATCTGGGCGAAGCTGGCCGGGTCGTAGACCCGCACCACGTTGTCGTCGCGCGAGGAGATCCAGACCTGCTCGCCGCGCGGGGTGAACTCCATGTGCAGCACCGCCCGGCCGGGCTTCAACGTGTGCACAATGCTCCGGCTCGGCAAGTCGATCACCTGCACCGTGTCGTTGTCGGGAAACGCGAAGTTGACCCACACGCGGCGCCCGCCCGGCTGCGCGATCGCGAACACCGGCTGGCCGTGCACCGCGATGCGCCCGACCTCCTTCCAGTCCTCGGTGTCGACGATCAGCACCTCGTGATGGCCGACCGCGGGCAGCACCGCGAGCCGGCCCGCGACCGCCCAGCCGCGCAGGTGCGGCATCTTGTACACCGGCAGCCTCTGCTCGCCGCGGCCGTAGTGATCGAGGATCCGGCGCACGCCGCGCTCGGGGTGCCACAGGTCGAGCAGCGCGAGGCCGTCCTCGCCGAACAGGCCGGCGATGTACCAGCGCCCGTCGGGCGTGATCAGGCCGTCGTAGGGATGGTTGCCGACGCCGCGGAACTTCGTGATCACCGGATGGCGCGGGTCGGCGCAGTCGGCGATCCAGATCTCGTCCGCGTCGTACAGGCTGAAGATGAAGCGCTCGCCCGGCGCGTCGGCGATGCCGACCACCTTCGAGCGCCGCGTGCCGTCGCCGTACGCGGCCGGGATGTCCGCGAGCGGCGCGAGCGTCGCGGAATCGAACAGGCGCACCCCGCCCGGGGTGTAGTTCGCGACCGCGATCACCCGTCCGTCCTGCGAGATTGCGCCGCCGATCGAGTTGCCCGACTGCACCACGCGCGCGGCGATCTGCGCGCGCAGCATGTCGACCTTGGTCAGCCCGCCGTCGCGCCCGAACACGTAGGCGTAGCGCCCGTCGCGCGAGTAGACCGCGGTGGCGTGCGACAGGTCGCCCAGGCCCGAGACGGTGGCGTAGCTCGAGTGCGTGCTGGTGTCGATCAGCATCACGCTGCCGCTCGCGCGCTCGACCACGAGCCCGAGATCGCCCGTGCCGCGCAGGGCGGATGCAGGGACGCACCCTGCAAGAGCAACGATCGAAACGAGAAGGATATGCCTAGCGGTCAATGGGAAACCCCTTTTTCAACGATTCGACGATCCAGCGCGCTTCCTCTTCGCTCATGAAGCGGCGCCAGGGCGGCATCGGCGTGCCCGGGCGGCCGTCGAGGATCACCGCCTCGAGCGAGTCGTCCGGCTTGCCCGCGAGCGCCGAGGGAACGAGCGGCGGGCCGAGCCCGCCCTTCAACGTCATGCCGTGGCACGAGCCGCAGTCCTCGCGCACCATGTGGACGAGCTGCGAGCGGCGCGGCTCGGGCGGCCCCGAGGCCCCGGCCGCGAGCGCGAAGCCGAGAAGCCCCGTCGCGAAAAGCGCTCTGAAATGCATGGCGCAAGGTAGCCTGCGTCGCCCGATACGGACTTAACATAGATCAAAGTCCTCCATCCCCTCAGCCATTAGGGTTTTGACATGACGAGCACCGGCATCGCCCCGAGCGCCGATCGCGCCTACTTCGCCGCCTTCCTCGACCTGCGCGGCAAGCCCGGCGTGGTGGTCGGCGGCGGCCCGGTCGCGGCGCTCAAGGCCGAGACG
>JBAUTD010000299.1:0-2373 GCA_049582045.1 Burkholderiales bacterium | reverse complement strand
CCGCGGCGGTGTCGATCGCGGCGATCCTGGCGTGCGCGTGCGGCGAGCGCGTGAACGCCGCGTGCGCCTGGCCCGGCAGCTCGACGTCGTCGGTGAAGCGCCCCTGCCCGGTGAGCAGCTTCTGGTCCTCGAGCCGGCGCAGCGGCTTGCCGATCCACTGGCTTGCGCCGGGCTGAATTGCGGAATCCTGTTGCATCGCGATCGTTGCCTCCTGAGCGGGGATCGTAGCAAGGCTGCGCCCGCGTTCGCGAGCCGCCATGCGAACCTGGGGCCTTTCTGCGATTATTCGGGCAATGTCGCTGCAAGTCGAATGCGCGGCGCGCGGCGCCGACCTGCTGGGCGAATGCCCATTGTGGGACGGGCGCGAGCTGTGGTGGGTCGATATCCTCGGCCCGGCCCTCAAGCGCCTCGACCCGGCGAGCGGGAAGTCGCGCGCGCTCGCGCTTCCCGAGCCGATCGGCAGCTTCGCCTTTCGCCGCGCAGGCGGGATCCTGGCGGCGATGAAATCGGGCCTTTACTTCCTGAATCCGGACGACGGCGCACTCGAACGCATTGCGCAGCCCGAGCCCAGGCTGCCCGCAAACCGCTTCAACGACGGGCGCTGCGACCGCGACGGACGCTTCTGGTCCGGCACCATGAAGGACGAGGGAAAGCGCGAGCCGATCGGCTCGCTCTACCGGCTCGATGCCGGCGGCTCGTGCACGAGAGTGCGCGGGGAACTGTACGTACCGAACGGCTTGAGCTGGAGCCCCGACGGCTGCACGATGTACTTCTCCGACACGCACCGGCACGTCGTCTGGGCGTACGCCTACGACCGGGCGAGCGGCGCGATCGCCTCGCAGCGAGTGTTCGCCGAAGCGAGCGACCTGCACCCCGACGGCGCCTGCGTCGACGCCGAGGGTTGCCTGTGGAGCTGCCAGTACGGCGGCGGGCGCATCCTGCGCTACACGCCGGCCGGCAAGGTCGATCGCGTGCTCGAGCTGCCGGTGGCCAACCCGACCTGCTGCTGCTTCGGCGGCGCGGCGCTCGACACGCTCTACGTCACCACCGCGACCCAGAAGCTGGCGCCGGAAGAGCTCGCCCGCCAGCCGCTCGCCGGCAGCGTGCTCGCCCTGCGTCCGGGCGTTAAGGGACTGCCCGAGTCGCGCTTCGCGGGTTAGCCGTCAGCTTCGTGTATGCTTCGCGCCGCCATGGCGCATGATCCGCGTTCGATCCTCTCGGGAACGAACAACAAGCTCGCGTTCGACCGGCTGCTGTTCTTCAGCGACGCGGTGTTCGCGATCGCGATCACCCTGCTCGCGCTCGAGCTGCGACTGCCGGCGGGCGTGGAAGGCGGCGCCGAGGGCGCCAGGCTCTGGCTCGCGCTCGCCGCGATGTGGCCGAAGTACCTCAGCTTTCTGATCAGCTTCCTGGTGATCGGGCTGTACTGGCAGGGGCACCACCGCATGTTCCGGCTCATCAACCGCTTCGACGACCGGCTGCTGTGGCTCAACCTGTTCTTTCTGATGTGCATCATCGTGGTCCCTTTTCCGACCTCGGTCCTCGGCGAGCATGCCAACGAGCCGGTCGCCGCGGCCTTCTACGCCTGCGTGCTCGCCCTCACCGGGCTGCTGCAACTGGCGATGTGGCTCTACGCCACGGCAGGCCGGCGGCTGGTCGAGGTCTCGCTCGACGATATGCAGTACACCTACCTGCGCCGTTCGGTCGCGGTGCGCATGGTGATCGCGCCGCTCGTCTTCCTGCTCTCGACCGCCGCGGCGCGCGCCTCGCCCATCTGGGCCGAGCTGAGCTGGATCCTGATCGCGCCGGCGCTCGCCGTGGCCGACCGTATCGGCCGCCACGCCCGCGAAAAAGAAAGCAAGTGACCCCGCCTCGCCGAATCACGCGCATGCGCATTCTGCTGCTAACGCTCGGCCTGCTCGTCCTGCTCGACATCGGGCGCTCGCTCTACGTGCGCGTTGGCTACAGCGAGCCGACCGCGGTCTGGAATCCGGATCCCAAGCAGTACGCGAACATCGTCTGGCCGCCCGCTTCGACCGTGCCCGCGAACGCGCCGCTCGGCGAGCGCGTCTACCTGGAGAACTGCGCCATTTGCCACGGGCCGGACGGACGCGGCAATGGAGCGGCAGCGCCCTCGATGATTCCGCGGCCGCGCGACTTCACCGCCGGGATTTACAAGTACAAGTCCACCGCTGCGGGCAAGCCCGCGCGCCAGGCCGACCTCGTGCGCACGGTGCGCGACGGCCTGCACGCGAGTGGCATGCCGTACTGGCGCGACGTGCTGAAACCGCAAGAGATCGGCGCGGTGGTGGAATACATAAGGGCCTTTGCTCCCGCGTCGCGCGGCCACGAGCCCGCGGCGCTCGAGATCCC
>JBAUTD010000298.1:0-1608 GCA_049582045.1 Burkholderiales bacterium | reverse complement strand
CCGCTATCTCGCCCCCTACGGACGCAAGATCGGCCCCGACCCGGCCTCCATCAACGCGGCCATGATCGGCGGCATCGCCGCCAACAACGCCAGCGGCATGTGCTGCGGCACTTCCCAGAACAGCTACCGCACGGTCACCGGCATGCGCATCCTCTTTCAGGACGGCACCCTGCTGGACACCGCCGACCCCGCCAGCCGCGACGAATTCCGCTTTGCCCGCAAGGACCTGCTCGACGGACTCGATGCCCTCGGCAAAGAGGTGCGCGCCAACACGGCCCTGGCGGAGCGCATTCGCCGCAAATACAAGATTAAAAACACCACCGGGTTCAGCCTCAACGCCCTGGTGGACTTCGAGGACCCCTTCGACATCCTGCTGCACCTGATGATCGGTTCGGAGGGCACGCTGGGGTTCATCTCCGAGATCACCTATCAGACCGTGGTCGAGCACCCCTGCAAGGCGAGCGCCCTCATGATCTTCCCCCAGATCGAGAACGCCGCCACCGCCGCGGCCATTTTGCGCGACCAACCGGTGGCCGCGGTCGAACTCATGGACCGCGCCTCCCTGCGGTCGGTCGAGAACAAGCCCGGGATGGCAGACTACCTGAAGACGCTCGCCGGCCCGACCGCCGCCCTGCTGGTGGAAACCCGGGCCTACACGGCCGATGAGCTCAAGGGGCAGATCCAAACGGTGACCGCGGCCCTGAAGCGGGTCCCCTGCGAGCGGCCCTTCACCTTCACCGACCGGGTCGCGGAGTACACCGCCCTCTGGAACATCCGCAAGGGGCTCTTCCCGGCGGTGGGCGCGGTGCGCAACGCCGGGACCACCGTGATCATCGAGGACGTGGCCTTCCGGATCGACCGTCTCGCCAAAGCCACGCTGAACCTGCAGGAGCTGATGCAGCGCTACCGCTACCAGGAAGCCATCATCTTCGGCCACGCCCTGGAGGGCAACCTGCACTTCGTTTTCACCCAGGACTTCGGGCAGGCGCAGGAGGTGGAACGCTACCGGCAGTTCATGCACGACGTCTGTGACATGGTGGTCAACGTCTACGACGGCTCGCTCAAGGCCGAGCACGGCACCGGACGCAACATGGCGCCCTACGTCGAGCTGGAGTGGGGGCGGGAGGCTTATGCCGTCATGCAGCGGATCAAGGAGATCTTCGACCCCAAAAACCTCCTGAACCCCGGCGTCATCATCAACGCGAACCCGCGGGCCCACATCGAAAACTTGAAACCTCTGCCCCGCGCCAACCCGCTCGTGGACAAATGCATCGAGTGCGGCTTCTGCGAGGTCAACTGCCCGTCCAAGAACCTCACCCTCACCCCCCGTCAGCGCATCGTGGTCCAGCGGGAAATCGCGCGGCTGAGGGCCGCCTGCGAGAACCCCGCGCGCCTGGCCGACCTCGAGCGCGGCTACCGCTACCCCGGAGAGCAGACCTGCGCCGTCGACGGGTTGTGCGCGGCGGCCTGCCCGGTGGACATCAACACCGGCGATCACACCAAGGAATTGCGCGGCCAAACCGCCAGCCGTGCAGCCCGCGGGGCAGCTGCCTTTGTCGCGAGGCATTTCAGCCTGACCGCTGCCGCGGTGCGGGGGGGCCTCAAGAT
>JBAUTD010000297.1:0-2987 GCA_049582045.1 Burkholderiales bacterium | reverse complement strand
GGCGAGGGCCTGCGAGCTGACCGCCGCTGACGCGGCGCAGAACTTGATGAACTGGCGTCGCTGCATGCTGTGCTTTATTGTAGCCGCACAATTTTCCAGAACAAGCCTACCGGGGAGATATTCATGCAGGCACTCAAATCGGGATCGGACGTGCTGTTCGTGCTGCTGGGCGCCATTCTGGTGCTCGCGATGCACTCGGGCTTCGCCTTTCTCGAGCTCGGCACGGTGCGCTCGAAGAACCAGGTCAACGCGCTGGTCAAGATCCTCGCCGACTTCTGCGTGTCCACGGTCGCCTACTTCGTGGTCGGCTACGGCGTCGCCTACGGGGTGTCGTTCTTCCACGGCGCCGAGCAGCTGGCGCAGGCGAACGGCTACGAGCTGGTCAAGTTCTTCTTTCTCCTGACCTTCGCCGCCGCGGTGCCGGCGATCGTCTCGGGCGGGATCGCCGAGCGCGCGCGCTTCTACCCGCAGCTGGTCGCCACCGGCGCGCTGGTGGCGCTGGTCTACCCGTTCTTCGAAGGCATCGCCTGGAACCACCACTTCGGCGTGCAGGCCTGGCTGCAGGCGCATTTCGGCGCCGAGTTCCACGACTTCGCCGGTTCGATCGTGGTGCACGCGGTGGGGGGCTGGATCGGCCTCGCCGCGGTGCTGCTGCTCGGCGCGCGGCGCGGGCGCTACACCAAGGAGGGTCGGATCTCGGCGCACCCGCCCTCGTCGATCCCGTTTCTCGCTCTCGGGGCCTGGATCCTGTCGGTCGGCTGGTTCGGCTTCAACGTCATGTCGGCGCAGGCGATCGACAAGATCAGCGGCCTGGTCGCGGTCAACTCGCTCATGGCGATGGCCGGCGGCACGCTGGCCGCGCTGGTCGCAGGGCGCAACGACCCGGGCTTCGTGCACAACGGTCCGCTCGCCGGGCTGGTCGCGATCTGCGCGGGGTCGGACGTCGTGCATCCCGCCGGCGCGTTCGTCGTCGGTGCGGTCGCGGGCGGACTGTTCGTCACCATGTTCACCGTGACCCAGAATCGCTGGAAGATCGACGACGTGCTCGGGGTCTGGCCGCTGCACGGCCTGTGCGGCGCATGGGGCGGGATCGCCTGCGGCATCTTCGGCGCCAAGGCGCTTGGCGGCCTGGGCGGGGTGAGCTTCGCCTCGCAGCTCGCGGGCACGCTGCTCGGCATCGCGGTCGCGCTCGGCGGCGGTTTCCTGGTCTACGGCACGCTCAAGGCCGCGGTCGGCCTGCGCCTGGGCGAGGAGGAGGAGTTCAACGGCGCGGACCTCTCGATCCACAGGATCTCGGCCTCGCCCGACATCGCCGAGCGGCGCTAGCGCGGCGCGATGTCCTCGGCGTGAAAGCCGAAGCTGCCGCGCTTGCGGTCGGCGAACCAGTGCTTGAGGGTCAGGCCGACGGTGCGAAAGGCGATCTCCTTCCACGGCACCGCGGCCTCCTCGAACAGCGCGACCTCGAGGCTCTCCTCGCCGGGCTTGAACTCCAGGTCGCGCAGCCGCGCGCGGTAGAAAAGATGCACCTGGTTGGCCTGCGGCACGGAGAAGATGCTGAACGGCTCGCCAAGCTCGACCTGCGCGCCGGCCTCCTCGAGCGTCTCGCGCAATGCCGCCTGGCCGGCGGTCTCGTCGTTCTCCATGAATCCCGCCGGCAGCGTCCAGTAGCCGTAGCGCGGCTCGATCGCGCGCCGGCACAGCAGCACGCGCTCCTGCCACACCGGGATCGCGCCCACCACGAGCTTGGGGTTCTGGTAGTGCACCTCGCCGCAGGCGTCGCACACGAAGCGCGGCAGGCTGTCGCCCGGCGGCACGCGCCGGCCGACCGGCGCGCCGCAGTTGGAGCAGAACTTCATCAGCGGCCGATCCGCTCGGGCAGGTCGCCCAGGCCGGCGAGCATGCCGTCGGGCTGCAGCCCGAGGCGGTCCACCGGCGCGCCGCCGCGGTTGATCCAGTAGACGTTGAAGCCGAAGGCCTTGGCGCCCAGGGCGTCCCAGCAGTTGGACGACACGAAGCCGATGTTGGCCGCCGGCACGCGCAGGGTGTCGACCGCGAGCTGGTACACGCGCGGCGCGGGCTTGTACAGCTTGAGCGCATCGACGCTGAGCACCGCGTCGAAGCTCGCCTGCAGGCCGCGGTTCTTCACCAGCGGCTCGATCATGTCCGGCGAGCCGTTGGTCAGGATCGCGAGCTTGCGCCCGCCGCCCCTCAACTTCGGCAGCGCATCGGGCACGTCGGGGTAGGGCGCCAGGTTCAGGTACGCCTCCATCAGCGCCTTCGACTGCCTGTCCTCGAGCGCCAGGCCGAGCGCCTCGCAGGCGTAGCCGAGCGCATCGCGCGTGACCGCGGAGAACGGCTGGTAGCGCCCTATCAGGCTGCGCTGCCAGCTGTACTCGAGCTGCTTGGCGCGCCAGAGCTGCGACAGCTGCGGTCCCTTGCCGGGCCAGAACTTGTCGCAGCGATCGATCACCGCGTGCACGTCGAACAGCGTTCCGTAGGCGTCGAATACAAGCGCGTCGAGCGGCATGTGCGAGGCTTCCCCGGTCAAACCCCGATGGTAAACTGCCGCGGCACAATGGTGAACCGCTACGACGAGATCACCCGCGCCTTCAAGTGGAAGGTGCCGGCGCGCTTCAACATGGCGCAGGCCTGCTGCGGGCGCTGGGCGGCCGAGCGCAGCCGCTTCGCGCTGTACTGGGAGGACGAGTCCGGCGCGCGCGCGGCGTACTCGTTCTGGGACATCCAGCAGCAGGCCAATCGCCTGTCCAACGCGCTCGCCGCGCTCGGGGTGAAGCGCGGCGACCGGGTCGCGCTCATCCTGCCGCAGCGGCCCGAGACCGCGATCGCCTACATCGCGATCTTCCAGATGGGCGCGATCGCGCTGCCCCTGAGCCACCTGTTCGGGCCCGACGCGCTCGAGTACCGGATGGAGAACGCGGGCGCGAGCGTCGCGATCGTCGAGCCGACCACGCTGCCCAACCTGTGGG
>JBAUTD010000296.1:0-2569 GCA_049582045.1 Burkholderiales bacterium | reverse complement strand
GCCGAAGATCGTGGTCGACATCACCTCGGTCTCGGTCGAGGACTCGGCGCGCGCGCGTGAGCGCCTGGCGAAGGCGGGCGCGCAGCTGCTCGCCGCGCCGGTGTCGGGCAACGCGAAAGTGATCAAGGCCGGAAAGCTCAGCTTCGTCGTTTCGGGGCCGAAGGACGCCTACGCGCGCGTGCTCCCCTACCTCGCGCTGATGGGCAAGGGCGCCTCCTGGGTCGGCGAGGGCGAGCTCGCGCGGGTGGCCAAGATCTGCCACAACGTGTTCCTCGGCGTGGTGATCCAGTCGCTGGCCGAGATCACCGTGCTCGCGAACAAGGCCGGCATGCCGCGCCACGCCTTTCTCGAGTTCCTCAACCAGAGCGTGATGGGGTCGACCTTCTCGCGCTACAAGTCGCCGGCGCTGGTGAATCTCGACTTCTCGGTCACCTTCACCCCCGAGCTGCTGAGGAAGGACCTCGACCTCGGGCTGGAAGCCTCGCGCGCGCTCGGCGCGCCGCTGCCGCTCGCCTCGCTCGTGCGCGACGCGCTTCAGGCCCTGATCGGCAACGGCTACGGCGGGAGCGACTTCGCCGCGCTGGTCCTGATGCAGGCCCGGGCGGCCGGAATGTCGCTCGCACCTGAGAACGTTCCCGTCGACGACGGGCTGCACTGATCCGCGGTCAGGGCACGCAGGCGTCGAGCTCCGGGCGCATCTCCACGCTCTCCTGAGCGGTGGGCTCGTTGCGCACGCCGACGAAAACCGCGGGCGCGGTCTTGCTGCGGTTGACCGCGACGTGCGGCACCATCGCGGGGATGAACAGAAAATCGCCCGGGCGCGCGACTTCCTTGTGCTCGAGCGCGGGGCCGGTCCACAGCTCCACTTCCTCTCCGCTGAGCATGTAGAAGGCCGATTCGTGGCGCTCGTGGACGTGCGCCCGGGTGCGCTCCCCGGGCGGCAGGGTGACAATACCGAGGAAGACCGCCTGCGCCTTGACGGTCTCCGCGCTGATGCCCGGCGCGTACACGGTGCCCTGCTGGCTGCGATAGGGTTGCGAGCCGCGAACAACGCGGCCGGTGGCCGTCTGATTCATGGGGAAACCTCCTCTTGTCGTAGCGACGCGGCGAAGGATCGCGCGCCGCGGCGCGCGCGTCATGAAGGCGTTCCGAAAAACTCCTAAACGCTCCTAAACGCTCCAAAGCGGTCATTCGCGGCGTACTAGAATCGCCTCGTGCCCGGGTCACGCCTCGTGTTTGGAGCCTTCGCCTACGATGTTCAGCGCGGCGCGCTGTCGCGCGACGGCGCTCCCGTCCCCGCCGGCCAGCGCTCGCTCGCGGTCCTGCGCGCGCTGCTCAAGGCCGCCGGCCGGGTGGTGACCAAGGAGGAGCTGATCGAGGCCGCTTGGCCGGGGGTCGTCGTCGAGGAAAGCAACCTCTCGGTTCAGATCGCGGCGCTGCGCAAGCTGCTCGGGCGCGCGCCGGATGGCAGCGAGTGGATCGCGACGGTGCCGCGCATTGGCTACCGATTCGCCGCCGAGGTGACGGCCGAGGAAAGCGCGTCGCCGCGCGGCCCGCTCGAGCCGGCGGATCCGGCAGGTAAGCCGTCGGTCGCGGTGCTGCCGTTCGCCAATCTGAGCGGAGACCCGGCGCAGGAGTATTTCGCCGACGGCATCAGCGAGGACATCATCGCCGCGCTGTCGCGCTTTCGCTGGTTCCATGTCATCGCACGCAACTCGAGCTTCGTTTTCAAGGGCAAGCCGGTGGACGTCAAGAACGTCGCGCGCGAGCTCGGCGTGCGCTACGTGCTCGACGGCAGCGTGCGCAAAGCGCAGGCGCAGGTGCGCATCTCGGCCCAGCTCGCGGACGCCGTCAGCGCGCATCAGCTCTGGGCCGAGCGCTACGACGTCGAGCTGGACGATATCCTCGCGGTCCAGGACCGGATCGCCGAGCAGGTTGCCGGTGCGATCGAGCCGGAGCTGCTAAGGACCGAGTCCGCTCTCGCCGCGAGGCGTCGGCGCGCCGGGAACATCAACGCATGGGACCTCGTGCATCAGGGCACCTGGTACTTCCACCAGGTGACCCGGGACACTCATCATCGCGCGCGCAGGCTGTTTCGCCAGGCGCACGAGATCGACCCTGAGCTGCCGGAAGCGAACATCTGGCTCGCGCGCGTGAGCGCCGGAATGCTCGCCTACGGCTGGAGCGACGACGACGAGCACGACCGGCGCGAGGGCCTCGAGGCGGCGCATGCGGCGGTGCGGCTCGACGACAAGAACCCTTACGCGCACTACGCCCTGGCGATCATGAGCGCGTACGCGGGCGAGCCGGATCAAGCAGTTCGCGCCGCGGAGCAGGCCGTCGAGCTGAGCCCCAGCTTCGCGCTCGGCCACTTGGTGCTCGGCATGGCGCGGCTTTACGCCGGGGCGCCGGCGGAGGCGATCGGGCCGCTCGAACGCGGGCTGCGCCTCAACCGCTACGATCCGCAGAACTTCGTCTGGGGCAATCTGCTCGCGCTAGCGCACCTGTTCGCCGGCGACGCCGAACAGGCGCGCGCGAGCGCGACCCGTGCGGTCAAGCTGCGCCCGGA
>JBAUTD010000295.1:0-2035 GCA_049582045.1 Burkholderiales bacterium | reverse complement strand
GGCGAGGGCGTCGACGCCGCGCTCGCGGCGCCGCGCTACCTGCGCGACAAGGTGGCGCTGACGACGCAGGAGCGTAAAGGCACGCAGGAGCGCGAAGGCAGATGAGCGCAGTACCGAGCGAGACCCCGCAGCTGGCGCCGATGCGCGAGGCCGACCTGGCGCAGGTGGTGGCGATCGAGCGCACCATCTACACGCATCCCTGGACGCGCGGCAATTTCGCCGACGCGGTGCGTGCAGGCTACCAGTGCCGCACGCTGCGCCTGGGGCGCGAGCTGATCGGCTACTTCGTGCTGATGGTGGCCGCGGGCGAGGCGCACCTGCTCAATTTTTCGATCTCCGCGGCGCATCAGCGCCGTGGCCACGGCAGCGCGCTGCTCGCGCAGGCGCTCGCCATGGCGCGCGAAGGCCAGGCGGCGAGCCTGTTCCTCGAAGTGCGCCCGAGCAACCTCGCGGCGATTGCGCTGTACGCGCGCTTCGGCTTCGAGCGCATCGCGCTGCGGCGCGGCTATTACCCGATGCATGGCGGGCGCGAGGACGCGCTGGTGTATTCGCTCGCGCTATGAACGCGCGCCGGCTCGCGATCCTGAAGGAGATGGGCCTCGCGCCCGTCTGGCGACTCAGACAAAGCGTAGAAATTGTAGAAGAGAAAGATTCTGATTGGACCCGTCTCGAGCGCGAGGTGCCCGCCTGCACCGCATGCGCGCTGCACAAGACGCGCAGCCGGACCGTGCTCGGCGTGGGCGACCGCAGCGCCGACTGGCTGCTGGTGGGCGAGGCGCCCGGCGCCGAGGAAGACCGCCTGGGCGAGCCGTTCGTCGGCCAGGCCGGAAGGCTGCTCGACAACATGCTGGCGGCGATCGGGCTCGCGCGCGGCGAGAACGTCTACATCGCCAACGTGCTCAAGTGCCGCCCGCCCGCCAACCGCAACCCGGAGCCCGAGGAGGTGGCGCGCTGCACCCCGTTCCTCGAGCGCCAGATCGCGTTGATCCAGCCCAGGATCATCGTCGCGATGGGCCGCTTCGCGGCCCAGACCCTGCTCGGCAGCGACGCCACGATCGCCAGCCTGCGCGGGCGCGTGCACCGCTACGCCGGCGTGCCGCTGGTGGTGACCTACCACCCGGCTTACCTGTTGCGCAACCTGCCCGACAAGGCGAAGGCCTGGAGCGATCTGCTGTTCGCGCGCCGCACCGTCGCCGGGGGCTAGTGCGCCGGCGCGAGGGTGTCCAGGCGCAGGGTCTGCGCGAACTCGCTCTGGCCCGCGCGCACGCGCAGGGTGACCAGGCGCGAGCCGGGGCGATCGAACTTGAGCTCGCAGGAAAAGCGCCCGGGGCGCGCCACGCTCGCCTGCGCGAGCGCGCCGCCGCGCTCGTCGCTTACCGTGCACTGCGCTTCGCCCGCGCCCTCGAGCAGCGCCTCGATCCGGAACGCTTCGCCCGCCGACCTGCGGTAGACCTGCGGATCGCGGTTCGCGTTGTACTGCACTCCGTTGAGCTTCACCATCCGAACGAGCGGCTTGGACATGACCTCTCCATAAGACGCCGCTAATATAACGCATGCGCGAAGAACTGGATCGGATCGACGCCGAGATCGGCACCTGGGAGCGAAAGCTCGCCGCGGGCGAGCCGCTCGCGCTCGAGCCGGCGCTCGAGGCGGCGAGCGGGGCGGCGCTCGCGCTGATCCGCGCCTACCTCGCGGCCGAAGGCAAAAAACCGCCGCCGCCCGCGCACGCCGACCTGCTCGAGGCGTTCAAGGTCCTGGTGAAGGGCGACCCGACCTGGAACGCGATCCGCGACAACCTGCGCGAGCTGGTCTATTACCGTAACTGCCTCGCCGCGGGGCGCGCCGACGCGCTGCCCGCGGTACCCGAGAAGATGGCGATCCGGCTCGCGCGCCATCTCTATCTCTACCTGCGAACGCGCTGCGTCAAAGAGGGAAGAATCGCGGCGTGACGGCGCGCTTCATCTCCTCGCCGCGCTTCGCGGCGCGCGGCTACGGCCGCAACCACCCGCTCGCGATCCCGCGCGTGGCGCTCGCC
>JBAUTD010000294.1:0-1881 GCA_049582045.1 Burkholderiales bacterium | reverse complement strand
GCTGCGGGCTGCCCGGCTCGCGCCAGGCCGGTGCGAGCCAGGGCCGCAGCGCGAACCAGGCGAGGATCGCCGAGACGGCGGCCGCGGCAAGAACGACGAGCTTGCGGTCTTCGAGGTCTGGGGAGGGGGAGGACATGGCGCCGGAATTCAGCGCCGATTGTCGCATTCCCGGGTCAGGCCTGCGGGGTGGGGCGCGAGCCGCGCCGCCAGCTCCCCGGCGGCGCGCCGAAAGTCTTGCGAAACGCCTTGCTGAACGCGGCTTCGCTCTCGTAGCCGACCGCCTCGGCCACTTCCCGAAGCTTGCGCCCGCCGTCGCGCAGCATCGAGCCGGCAAGATGAAGGCGCCAGACCTTGAGGTACTCGATCGGCGATTGCCCCACCAGGCGGCCGAAGCGCTCGGTGAGCGCGCTGCGCGAGATGCCGGCCGCGCTCGCGAGCTCGGGCACCGTCCAGCCGCGCGCCGGGTCGGCGTGAATCAACTCGAGCGCGCGCCCGACATGGCGGTCCTTCATGCCGGCGAGCCAGCCTGCGCCTGCGATCTCGTTGTTCGCCATATATTCGCGCAGCGACTCCACGAACACGACCTCGTTCAGGCGCTCGAGCATCAGCCGTGCGCCGGGCCGTTGCTGCCTGACCTCGTGCACGATCAGCTCCACGGTCGAGCGCAGCCAGGCGGAGGCGCCGTCGCGGTACGCGCGCACCACTATCAACCGCGGAAGGCTTGCCAGCAGCGGCTCGAACGCCACCGCGTCGCAGTGCAGGAAGCCGCAGAACAGGTGCATCGCGGAACCGCCGCCTCCGTGACGCACGTCCGGCAGCCCCGTCCAGGGCGGAGGCGGCAGGATCCCGCGCAGCGGCATGGGCGGCAGGGGCGGCAGGGCTTCGCCACCCGAGATCGTGTGCGAGTCGCCGTGGGTGATGATGACCACGTCGCCGGCCTCGACATCCGCGCGCTCGTCGCCGAACGCGATCCGGCAGCGGCCGTCCATCACCACGTGGAAGGGCACGACGCAGCGGCTGACCAGGCCCATGACGCGGGCGAGGTGCGCCGCGCCCGCGGTCTGTACGCACCAGGGCTCGCGGAACTCGGCGCGGAACAGCGACGCGCCCGAAAGGCGCACTACCCGCAGCACGTCCGAGAGGACGTCGATACGCCGCTCCGGCGCCTCGGACAAGATGTTCGGCTGATCGGCCATTGGGCGGCTCGTCGGCGGGTGCTAGCTTGCATCATGCCAGCTTCCTTTCGAGCTGGGCAAAGGAGGATGCGATGCAGAACGGAAACCGGAACCTGGTAGTGATGATCACCCGCGGCACCGATCACGAGCTGTCGTCGGTCGGCTTCACTATCGCCAACGGCGGCCTGACGGCGGGGCTGGACGTGGCGATCTTCCTCACCAGCGCGGGCGTAGACCTGGTGCGGCGCTGCGCCGCCGACAGCACCAAGGTCGAGCCGCTGGAGCCGCTGCTTCACATGATTCAGGATTTCGTCAGGCGCGGCGGCAAGCTGTGGGCGTGCACGCCTTGCGTCAAGGCGCGAGGCTACGAGGAGAAGGACCTGCTCGAGGGCGTGACGATCAGCGGCGCGAGCAAGATGCACGAGTTGATCAAGAACGGCGCCGCGACGCTAAGCTTCTGACCGTCGACCGGTACGAAAGGGGGGAAAGATGGACCACGCAAGCATGCGCAGTGCAATCGAGAATACGACCCGCGCGCTCACCGAGCAGCCGGAGAAGGCGCGCTCCAAGTCCGCGCCGCTCACCGCGCGGCTGGTCGACGGATTGCGGTTCGAAGTGAAGGGCGGCGGCGGCGAGCTGGTGTTCACCGACATGCCCGCCATGATGGGCGGCGAGGGCAGCGCGCCGAATCCGGGCTGGCTGATGC
>JBAUTD010000293.1:0-1822 GCA_049582045.1 Burkholderiales bacterium | reverse complement strand
GACCAAGAATCCGTGGCTCCTCGAGGAGGGATCGGGCGGCTCGAGCGCCGGTCCCGCGGCTGCAACCGCGGCCGGGCTGGTCGGCTTCGCGATCGGCAGCGAGACAGAAGGCAGCATCGTCGATCCGAGCGACCGCTGTGGCGTCTGCGGTCTGCGTCCGACCTTCGGACGGGTACCCCGGACCGGAGCGATGACGCTGTGCTGGTCTCTCGACAAGTTGGGACCGATCGCACGCAGCGTCGAGGATACGCTGCTCGTGCTCCGGGCGATCTCCGGACCGGATGCCGGCGACCTCTACAGTGTACCGAGCGTACTCGATTTCGACGCCCGTGCCGGCGTCAAGGGGTTGCGTGTCGGATATTTCCCTCACTGGGAGCGCGAGGCGACGGACGTCGACCGGCACGCGCTGCAGCAGCTTGGATCACTCGGCCTGGAGGCGGTGCCGGTACGGCTTCCCGACTGGCCTTATGATTCGCTGAACACCATCCTTTTCGCGGAGTCGGCCGCGGCCTTCGAGAAGCTGACACTCAGCGGACGGGTGGATGAACTGCGGATGCAGACACCGGATGCGTGGCCCAACACCTTCCGCCAGTCGCGGTTCCTATCCGCGGTCGACTTCGTGCAGGCCGACCGCTTCCGGCGTCGGGTGGCCGAGGAGATGGTGAAGCTCTTCGCAAAGGTCGATCTGCTGCTCGTGCCGTCGCTGCGCGACGAGATGCTGGTGATCACGAACAACACGGGGCAGCCGTCGCTCACGCTGCGCACGGGATTCGTGGAGGTGTCGGAGGCGCGGAGCGACTGGGCGCCCGATCCGGCGCACCCGCTGCCCAGGTTCAATCCGCCGCGGCGCGTTCCGCACGGCGTCACACTCATCGGCCGCCTGTTCGACGAGGGCACGATCGCGCGCGTGGGGCTGGCCATGGAGCGGCAGGCGAACGTGATGGGCGAGCGGCCGGCGGGATTCTGAGGTGGCCGGTCGCGACCACGTGTTCCGCGCGACCACGATCATCCCGCGGTCCATCGACGAGGTGTTTCCGTTCTTCGCGGCGGCGGAGAATCTCGAGGTCATCACGCCGCCCGAGTTGGGATTCGAGGTCCTGACGCCGGCACCGATCGTGATCGCCGAGGGCACGATCATCGACTACCGGCTGCGCCTGTTCGGGTTGCCGTTCCGGTGGCGCACGCGCATCGCGCGCTGGGACCCGCCGCATCAGTTCGTGGACGAACAGTTGAAGGGGCCGTACCGGAAGTGGGTGCACACGCACACGTTCCGCGAGGTGGACGGCGGCACCGAGATGACCGACGAGGTGCGCTACCGGCTGCCGCTGCCGCCCTTCGGCGACATCGGCTATCCGGTGGTGCGGCTGCAGGTGAAGCGGATCTTCGCCTACCGCCGGCGCCAGCTCGACCAGCTGCTGGCGCCCGCGGTAGGCTAGCGCTCGATCACTTCGTCGATCCCGACGTCGGCGTACTGCCCGCCCCTGGTCTGGTGCACGTGCACGGCCAGCGTGTTGGTGCCGGCGCGCAGCGCGGCCACGGCCGCCGAGTCGAAGGGAAGGCGAACGTAGCCGGAGCTGTACCCGGTGAGGTGCGCCACGAGCACGCCGTTCAGGTAGATGTCGGCGTCCTCGTCGTGATTGACGTTCCAGTGCGGATTCGACAGCGACGCCGACGCCAGATCGAACGTCCGCCGCATCCAGATGTCCGACGTGTTCCAGGTGGTGCGCACCACGGCGCCCGGCGTGTCCTTGGTGCCGAAGCCCGCTTCACCCTGGGGCCACGCGGCGTCGTCGAACGACGGCTGCATCCAGCCGGCGGCGGG
>JBAUTD010000292.1:0-1948 GCA_049582045.1 Burkholderiales bacterium | reverse complement strand
GTGCCGACGCAGCCCTCGCGCGCCACCGCGCCCGCCAGGCGGTGCGCCGAGACGCCCACCCCCATTCCGCCTTGCACCAGAGGCAGGGCCTCCAGCGCGCCGATTTTCAGCATAGGCGGCAGTGTGCGGGAAGCGAGGCGGCAATTGTTTGATCTGCCTCAAATACCGTGCCCAAAGCCGTGCCAGCATTCGGCCAAAGGACAAATACCGCAAAGCTATGGCCACTCCCAACGGCAACCTGGTGGAAGGCGTGATCGCCAACCTGCCCCTGTTCAAGCATTCGAGCAAGCCGCACCTGGCGGAGCTCGCGCGCCACGCGCGCACCCAGCACGTCACGCGCGGCACGCTGATCGCGCACCGCGGCGACAAGCTGCAGGGCCTGCTCGCGGTCGCATACGGCATGGTCAAGCTCTCGCTGCGCGGCGAGGCGGGCGAAGAGAAGGTGATCCGCCTGGTCGGCCCGGGCGAGGTGTTCGGCGAGCCCGCGGCCTTCCTCGAGACGCCGATGCCGCTCGACGCGATCGCGCTCGGCGACACGCTGCTGGTGATCATGCCCGCGCAATCGGTCAATGCGCTGATCGAGCGCGAGCCGCACTTTGCGCGCAGCGTGATCGCGAGCCTCTCCGTGCGCATGAACGCGATGGTCGCCGACATGGAAGCGACCACGCTGCACGGCGCGCTCGAGCGCGTCGCGGCCTACCTCGAATCGCTCGCCGACGCAGGCGCCGCCGCGCCGGTGACGGTGCGCCTGCCGGCGACCAAGACCGTGATCGCCGCGCGCCTGGGCGTCACCAAGGAGACCTTCTCGCGCCTGCTGCGCGAGCTCGCGCAGCGCGGGCTGGTGAGGATCGCCAAGCGCGAGATCACCCTGCTCGACCGCGGCGAGCTGGCCCACGTCGCGCACGACGGTCGCAAGGGGCATGCGCAGCACGCGTCGCTCGCCTAGAATACGAACAACGAAGATCAAGGAGACCCGCATGTACAAGCACATCCTCGTTCCGACCGACGGCACCAGGCTGTCGGCCAAGGCCGTCAAGGCCGCCGCCAGGCTCGCCAAGCAGATCGGCGCGCGCATCAGCGGGGTCTACGTGATCCCGCCCTACGTGCCGCCGATGTACGGCGAAGCGGCGATCTACGTGCCCGAGATCACGCCCAAGCGCTACAAGGAGCTGTCCGAGAAGGAAGCGAAGAAAGCGCTCGCGGTGGTCGAGATCGAGGCCAAGACCGCCGGCGTGGCGTGCAGGGTCGACTGGGTCACCGCCGACCAGGCCTGGGAAGGCATCGTGAAGCAGGCCAAGGCGAAGAAGGCCGACCTGATCGTGATGGCCTCGCACGGCCGGCGCGGCCTGTCGGGCCTGCTGCTGGGCAGCGAAACCACCAAGGTCCTGACGCACTCGAAGATTCCGGTCCTGGTCTGCCGCTGATCTGGAAAGCGGGGCGGCCCGCCCCCATACTCTTCGCGGGCCTATGAAATACAAGGACTACTACCAGATCCTCGGGGTCGCGCGCGGCGCGAGCGACGAGGAGATCAAGAAGGCGTACCGGCGCCTCGCGCGCAAGTACCACCCCGACGTGTCCAAGGAGGCCGACGCCAAGGAGCGCTTCCAGGAGGTGTCGGAGGCCTACGAGACGCTGAAGGACAAGGAAAAGCGCGCCGCCTACGACGGCCTGGGGAGCTTCCGCCCGGGGCAGGACTTCCGTCCGCCGCCGGACTGGTCCGAGCGCTTCCACGCCGGCGGCATGGACGACCTGGGCGGCATCGACCTGTCGGACCTGTTCGCTTCCTTCGGCGGCGTGCACGCGCGCCAGGGCCCGCGCCGCGGCCGCGACTACGAGGTCGGGGTGCACATCGGCCTCACCGAGGCCGCGCACGGCGCCGAGGTGACCCTCGAGCTGGGCGGCGGCAAGCGGGTGCAGGCGAGAATCCCCAAGGGCGTGACCGACGGCG
>JBAUTD010000291.1:0-4932 GCA_049582045.1 Burkholderiales bacterium | reverse complement strand
GCGCAAGGGCGCGGTGGTCGTGGTCGGGCACCAGCCGACACTCGGCCTGACGGCGGCCTACCTGGTGTGCCGCGGCAGGGAGGAATGGGCCATCAAGAAAGGCGGCCTGTGGTGGCTGAGCAACCGCGTGCGCGACGACGACTCGCAGGTCGTGGTGCGCGCGGTCGTCGCGCCTGACTTGCTCTGATTACGGTGCTCTGACTACGGACGGCTCAGCACCGCCACCTTCCTGTCCGACAGCCCGCTCACGCTAAGCCTCATGCCGACGGCCTTCCAGTAGTCGGCCTCCGACTCTAGCGCGCCAGCGGTAAGCGGATTCTCGTCCAGCCAGGCCTGCGGTAACTCGAGCGAGAAGCCGCCCGCGTCGGATGCGACCCTTAGCAACGGAAGCTTGAGATCGGCGCGCCGCCGCAGGATCAGCGACGCAAGCCGCAGCGCGCAGACCAGCGCCCAGTCCGCCGAGTCGGGGCCGGCGTCCTCGACCTTGGCCAGCTTGCCGCGGTGCGCCAGCACCACCCGCGCAAGACGCTGCTGCTCCATGCGCGAGAAGCCAGGCATGTCGGCGTTGGACAGCACGTAGGCCGAGTGCTTGTGGTATTGCGCGTGCGCGATCGACAGGCCGATCTCGGCCAGGCGCGCCGCCCAGTCGAGCAGCATCCGGTCCGGGTCGTCCTCCCGGTCGCGTTCCGCGTCCGCGGTCAGGGCGTCGTAGATCCCGAGCGCGAGGTTGCGCACGCGCTCGGCCTGCGCCGCGTCCACGTGGTAGCGGCGCATGAACTGCACGACGGTCGCCTCGCGCATGTCGCCGCGGTGCTGCACGCGCCCAAGCAAGTCGTACAGCACGCCGTGGCGCAGCGCGCCGTCGGACACGCGCATCGCTTCGATGTCGAGCTCCTCCAGCGCGGCGCTCAGGATCGCCACTCCGCCAGGGAGCACCGGGGCGCGGTTCGGACGCAGCCCCGCGATGCGCTCCGGGTCGGCGCGCTCGTGCTTGATCAGGAGGCTCCTCAAGCGGTCCAGGCCCTCGCGGGTGATGCCGTCCTCGGAAAAGCCGTTCTCGCGCAGGATGCTCTCGATCGAGCGCGCGGTGCCCGACGAACCGACCGCCTCGTCCCAGCCGTTGCTCCGGTAGGCGCGCACGATGCCGCCCAGCTCCTGGCGCGCATCCAGCTCGGCGCGCTTCATGCGGCCCTTGTCGATCCGCCCGTCCGGGAAGTGCTTCAGGCTGTAGCTGACGCAGCCCATGTAGAGCGACTCGGTGAGCTGCGGCTCGTAGCCGGTGCCGATGATGAACTCGGTCGAGCCGCCGCCGACGTCGACCACCAGCCTCCGGTGCGCCGCCGCGGGCAGCGCGTGCGCCACGCCGACGTAGATCAGGCGCGCTTCCTCGCGCCCCGCAATGACCTCGATCGGAAAGCCGAGCACCTGGCGCGCCTCGCGCAGGAACTGCGGCGCGTTCTTCGCCACCCGCAGGGTATTGGTGCCAACCGCGCGCACCGCCTGGCGCGGCAAGCCTCTCAGGCGCTCGCCGAACTTGCGCAGCGCGTCGAGCGCGCGCGCCTGCGTAGCGCGGTCGATGCGCTTCTCGGCGGTGAGCCCGGCGCCCAGGCGCACCACTTCGCGCAGCGAGTCGAGCGGATAGATCTGGCCGCCTTCGACGCGGCCGATCTGCAGGTGAAAGCTGTTCGAGCCGAGGTCGACCGCAGCAAGAGTTTCGTGGCGCGCCATTGCGCTGCGCAGCTTAGCGCCGCCGCGCGGCGCCCGCAATCGCTACTGCGCGGAACCCACCTCGCGCTCGATCTCCTCGACCGAGATGTGGCGCACGTCCTTGCCCTTGACCGCATAAACGACGTACTCGGAGATGTTCTTGGCATGATCGCCCACGCGCTCGAGCGCCTTGGCGATGAACACGATGTCCAGGCAGCCGGTGATGGTGCGGGGATCCTCGATCATGAAGGTGATCAGCTGGCGCAGGATGGCGCGGAACGCGTCGTCCACCTCGTCGTCCATGCGCACGATCCGCGCCGTGCGCTCGAGATCGAGCCTCTCGAGCGACGACATGGCCGCGCGCAGCATCTCGAGCGCGACGCCGGCCATGTGCCTGATCTCGACGTAGCGCGGCAGCAGCGAGCGGCTGCCCGCCCCGGTCCTGCGCGAGCAAAGCGCGATCTTCTTCGCTTCGTCGCCGATGCGCTCGAGGTCGGTGGTGGTCTTGATCAGCGCCGTGAGCAGGCGCAGGTCGGAAGCCGCGGGCTGGCGGCGGGCGATGATCTGGCCGGCCAGCTCGTCGATCGAGCGCTCGAGCGCGTTGACCACCGACTCGTGACGCAGAACCTGGTCGGCCAGCGCACCGGAGTCGGACAGCAGGCACTCAAGCGCATCGACCACCTGCCGCTCGACCCGCGCGCCCATCTCGAGCACCAGATCGCGCGCCTGATCGAGCTGCTGGTCGTATTCACGCGAGGTGTGCGGAGTCTGGGCGGAGCTCATGCGGGGGGCAATGCTAGCGACTCAATGTGACAGCCACGTTGCAGCCCGGCAACGGCCATGGCGGCGCGGGAGCGGTAAACTGGCGCATCGCTGAATGAAAAAAACCTACCCCAGCGCACACTTCCTGAATCGCGAGCTCGGCCTGCTCGCGTTCAACCGGCGCGTGCTCGCCCAGGCCGCGGACGAATCCGCGCCGCTGCTCGAGCGGCTGCGCTTTCTCACCATCGTGTCGTCGAACCTGGACGAGTTCTTCGAGATCCGGGTCGCGGGACTGAAGGAGCAGATCAAGCTCGACATCCCCGAGCCGGGCCCTGACGGGCGCAGCCCGGCCGAAGTCTTCGCCGATGTCGCGCGCGAGGCGCACGCGCTGGTGGCCGAGCAGTACCGGCTGCTGAACGAGGTGGTGCTGCCCAAGCTGGCCGAGGAAGGCGTGCGCTTCCTGCGCCGCACGGACTGGGGCGCGGGCCAGCGGCAGTGGATCCGGGACTATTTCCTGCGCGAGGTGCTGCCGCTGCTGACGCCGATCGGCCTGGATCCGGCGCATCCCTTTCCGAAGGTTCTCAACAAGAGCCTCAACTTCGCCGTCGAGCTCGAGGGCAAGGACGCGTTCGGGCGCAGCTCCGGCGCGGCGATCGTGCAGGCTCCGCGCGTGCTGCCGCGGGTCATCCGCCTGCCGCGCGAGATCTCGGGCGGCGAGTACGACTTCGTGTTCCTTTCGTCCATCCTGCATGCGCACGTCGACGAGCTGTTCGCCGGCATGAAGGTGCAGGGCTGCTACCAGTTCCGCGTGACGCGCAACTCGGACCTGTTCGTGGACGAGGAGGAGATCAAGAACCTGCGCATCGCCCTCCAGGGTGAGCTGCTGCACAGGCACTTCGGCGACGCCGTCCGGCTCGAGGTCGCCGACAACTGCTCGCCCTCTATGGTCGAGTTCCTGCTGCAGCAGTTCAGCCTGGCCGAGGTCGACCTGTACCGCGTCGAGGGCCCGGTCAACCTCTATCGGCTGCGCGAAGTTCCGGCGCAGGTCGACCGCCCGGACCTGAACTATCCGCCGTTCCAGCCCGGCATCCCGGCCCCGCTCGACAAGCGCGACGACCTGTTCGAGGTGCTCGCGCGCCAGGACGTGCTATTGCACCACCCCTACCAGTCGTTCGTGCCGGTGATCGACTTCATTCGCGCCACCGCCGCCGATCCGCAGGTGATCGCGATCAAGCAGACCGTATACCGCACCGGCACCGACTCGGAGCTGATGGAGCTTCTGATCGACGCCGCGCGGCGCGGCAAGGAAGTCACCGTGGTGGTCGAGCTGATGGCGCGCTTCGACGAGGAGGCGAACCTGAACTGGGCCGCCCGCCTGGAAGAGGTCGGCGCGCACGTGGTGTACGGCGTGGTCGGGCACAAGACCCACGCCAAGATGGCGCTCGTGGTGCGGCGCGAGGAAGGCCCGAGCGGCAAGCTGCTCAAGCGCTACGTCCACCTTGCTACCGGCAACTACAACCCCCGCACCGCCCGCCTGTACACCGACTTCGGCCTGATGACCTCCAACGAGGAGCTCTGCAGCGACGTGAACGAGGTATTCAAGCAGCTCACCGGCCTGGGCCGCGCGAGCAGGATGCGCCACGTTTGGCAATCGCCGTTCACGCTTCACAAGCGCATCGTCGCCGCGATCCGCAACGAGGCGGCCAACGCCGCCGAGGGCAAGCCCGCGCGCATCATCGCCAAGATGAACTCGCTGCTCGAGCCGGCGATCGTCGAGGAGCTGTACGCCGCCTCGCAGGCCGGAGCGAAGATCGACCTCATCGTGCGCAGCGTGTGCGCCCTCAAGCCCGGCATTCCCGGCCTGTCCGACAACATCCGGGTGATCTCGATCGTCGGGCGCTTCCTCGAGCACTCGCGCGTGTTCTGCTTCCACAACGACGGCGCGGACGACGTCTATCTGGCGAGCGCGGACTGGATGGATCGCAACTTCTTCCGCCGCATCGAGCTGTGCTTTCCCGTTCTCGACGCCGCGCTCAAGCGGCGCGTGATCCGCGAAGGGCTGCAGCCCTACCTCGACGACAACTGCCAGGCCTGGATGATGGACGCCGACGGCGGCTACGAGCGCGTCAAGCCGCGCCGGGGACGGCGCCGCTCGGCGCAGGAGGAGCTCCTGTTCACGCTGGCGACCCCGAGCTAGGCGCGAGTCGCCGCCTCGCCCAGGAAGTGGCGCGCATAGCGCGCCGTCACGTGCGAAAGCGGCAGGAACATGAAGAAGTCGGCGCTGTTGAAGTCGGGATCCCAGGCCGGCTCGCCGCAGACGTAAGCGCCGGCGCGCAGGTAGCCCTTGACCAGCGGCGGCAGCGCGACGTCATCCGGGGCTTCGATCCGGTCGAGCTCGAGCGGCGCGCGCGGAAACACCTGGTATTCGATCGGCGCCAGCGACATCGCGCGCATGCGGTGGAA
>JBAUTD010000290.1:0-1549 GCA_049582045.1 Burkholderiales bacterium | reverse complement strand
CAGCCACGCCGGTGGCGGGATTGCGCCAGCTGCTCGGCCTGTTGCGCGCCGAGAAGGCTACGGCGCCCCTGGTCTGGCTGTGCAAGGGGTTCGAGCAAGGCACAGGCCGCCTGCCGCACCAGATCGTTTCCGAGGCGCTGGATGCAGCGGTGCCGAGCGGTGCACTGTCGGGCCCGTCGTTCGCGCTCGAAGTCGCGCGTGGACTGCCGTGCGCGCTCACGCTCGCCTCGGGCGACGCCGATTTCGCGCACGATGCGGCGGCGGCCCTGCACGGCGCAAGGCTGCGCGTGTATCACAGCACCGACCTGATAGGCGTCGAGATCGGCGGCGCAGTGAAGAACGTGATGGCGATTGCGGTCGGCATCTGCGACGGGCTTGAACTGGGTCAGAACGCGCGCGCCGCGCTGATCACACGCGGGCTCGCCGAGCTCTCGCGCCTCGGCGTCGCGCTCGGCGGCTCGGCGGAGACCTTCATGGGGCTCGCCGGAGCGGGCGACCTGATTCTCACCTCCACCGGTGACCTGTCGCGCAACCGCCGCGTCGGCCTCGAGCTCGCGCGCGGCCGGCCGCTCGAGGAGATTCTCGGTGCGCTCGGCCACGTCGCCGAGGGCGTGCGCTCGGCGGAGGCGGTGATGAGGCTTGCCGCTCAGACCGGAATCGAGATGCCGATTTCCGAAGCGGTCAACGCGGTCCTGCGCGGCAGCCTCGCCCCGCAGACGGCGGCCGAGCTGCTGCTCGCGCGCGACCCGAAGCCCGAGGCGCTCAGCCCGCGCCGCTGAAGCCCAGCTGGCGCCAGGCCTCGAACACCACCACGGCGACCGCGTTGGACAGGTTCAGGCTGCGATTGCCGGCGCGCATCGGCAGGCGCAGTTGCGACTGCGAATCGAAGCCGGAAAGGATTTCCGGCGGCAGTCCCGCGGTCTCGGATCCGAACACGAAGACGTCGCCGGCGCGGAATCGTTCGTCATAGACGCTGCGCCGCGCGCGAGTGGTAAGCGCGAACATGCGCCTGCCTTCGAACCCGGAAAGAAATCTGCCCCAGCCGGCATGAACGGTGACGTTCGCCAGCTCGTGATAGTCGAGCCCCGCGCGCTTGAGCTGGCGGTCGTCCATCGAGAATCCCAGCGGCTCGATCAGGTGCAGCCGGGCGCCGGTGTTGGCCGCGAGGCGGATCACGTTGCCCGAGTTGGGCGGGATCTCCGGCGCGTGCAGGACGATGTCGATCATTCGTCCCGCGGCGGGAAGGTGCGCGCCGCGACCCAGTTCACCACGCGCGAGGCGCCCGCGCGCTTGAGCGTGCGGGCGAGCTCGTCGAGCGTCGCGCCGGTGGTCATGACGTCGTCGACCACGGCCACGGCGAGGCCCTCGAGCGGATGCGGGCATCGGAACGCGCCTCGCACGTTGCGTATACGCTCCGCGGGCGGCAGCTCGATCTGGGCCGCGGTATCGCGGATGCGCTCGCACAATGACGACCGCAGCGGCAAGCCCGTCGCGCGGGCGACCACGCGCGCGATTTCCATCGACTGGTTGTAGCCGCGCGCACGAATGC
>JBAUTD010000289.1:0-2696 GCA_049582045.1 Burkholderiales bacterium | reverse complement strand
GCCGGCGTCGGCGCGGAACTCGCGCCGGCGCGAGAACCAGGCGACGATGATCGAGGCGAGCACGCCGAACACGATCTGGCACACGATCACGGTGATGTAGTAGCCGGGCCCGATCCCGCGCTCGGTCCTGAACACCACGCGGTCGACGAAATAGCCGACGATGCGCGACAGGAACACGACGAAGGTGTTCACCACGCCCTGGATCAGGGTCAGCGTCACCATGTCGCCGTTGGCGACGTGGGTGACTTCGTGCCCCAGCACCGCCTCGATCTCGTCGCGGTTCATCGACTGCAAGAGCCCGGTCGAAACCGCGACCAGGGCCGAATCGCGGAACGCGCCGGTGGCGAAGGCGTTCGGCGCGCCTTCGTAGACCGCCACTTCGGGCATGCCGATGCCGGCGCGCCCGGCGAGCTGCCGCACCGTCTGCACCAGCCAGGCTTCGGCCTGGCCTTCCGAGCCGTCGATCAGGCGCGCGCCGGTCGACCATTTGGCGATCGGCTTGGACATCAGCAGCGAAATGAACGCGCCGCCGAAGCCGATCACCGCCGAGAACGCGAGCAGCGTGCCGTAGTCGATGCCGCGCTGGGTGAGGAACTGGCCCACGCCCAGCAGGTTGATCACCACCGACAGCACCAGCAGCACGGCGATGTTGGTGCCGAGGAACAGGACGATGCGCTTCATGGTGCGGACTCTCCTTCAGGAGGTAGATTGCCACGAAAATGCCGGTCGCCGTACACCGCATCGACGCGCTTGACCGCCGGCCAGAACTTGGCGCCGCGCAGCGCGGCGACCGGATAGGCGGCTTCGGCGCGCGAATAGGGGTGGCGCCAGTCGCCGGCCAGCTCCTCGGCGGTATGCGGCGCGTTGCGAAGCGGGTTGTCGTCGCGCTCCCAGGCGCCGGCGGAGATCTTCCCGAGCTCGCCGTGAATCGAGATCATCGCTTCGCAGAACCGATCGAGCTCGGCCTTCGACTCGCTCTCGGTCGGCTCCACCATCAGGGTGTCGGGCACCGGGAAACTCACCGTCGGCGCGTGGAAGCCGTAGTCCATCAGCCGCTTGGCGACGTCCTCGGCGCTCGCGCCGCAGTCCTGCCTGAGGTGCCTCAGGTCCAGGATGCACTCGTGCGCCACCCTGCCGCGGCGCCCGCTGTAGAGCACCGGGAAGTAAGGCGCCAGGCGCGCGGCGAGGTAGTTCGCGGACAGGATCGCGCATTCGGTGGCGCGCCTGACCCCCTCGGCGCCCATCATGCGCAGGTACATCCAGGAGATGGCGACGATCAGCGGGCTGCCCAGCGGCGAGGCGCTCACGGTGCCGTTTTCCTGCGGCAGTCCCTCTTCGGGCAGCACCGGGTGCGAGGGCAGGTGGGGCGCGAGGTGCCCGGCGACGCCGATCGGCCCCATGCCGGGGCCGCCGCCGCCGTGCGGGATGCAGAAAGTCTTGTGCAGGTTGATGTGGCAGACGTCGGCGCCGATGTCGGCGGGCCGGGCGAGCCCGGCGAGCGCGTTCAGGTTCGCGCCGTCCATGTACACCTGGCCGCCCGCGCCGTGCACCAGGGCGCAGATCTCGGGCGCGGCCTCTTCGTACACGCCGTGAGTCGAGGGGTAGGTGATCATCAGCGCCGCGACCCGGCCCGCGTGCGCGGCGAGCTTCGCCTTCAGGTCGGCGAGATCGACGTTGCCGTGCGCGTCGCAGGCCACGACCGCGACCTCGAGCCCGGCCATGCGCGCCGAGGCCGGGTTGGTGCCGTGCGCCGAGGACGGGATCAGGCACAGGTCGCGCCGGCCCTCGCCGCGCGCGGCATGGTAGTTGCGGATCGTCACCAGCCCGGCGTACTCGCCGTTGGCGCCCGAGTTCGGCTGCAGCGTCATCTTCGGCAGGCCGGTGATCGCCGACAGGGCCGCGGCCACGTCGCCCAGCATGCGGGCGTAGCCGCGCGCCTGATCGCGCGGCACGTACGGGTGCAGCGCGGCGAGCTCGGGCCACGAGATCGGCGCCATCTCGGCCGCGGCGTTCAGCTTCATGGTGCACGAGCCGAGCGGGATCATGCCGTGCGTGAGCGAGTAATCGCGGTTCTCCAGCCGCTTCAGGTACCGCATCATCTCGGTCTCGCTGCGGTGGCGATGGAACACCGGGTGGGAGAGGATCGGGTCGTCGCGCAGAAGCTTGGAAGAAATGCTTTCGGGGGTAGCCCTTTCAGAATCGATTTCGTTCCCTGTCAAGACCCAGACCAGATCGGCAACGTCTTCCGCTGTCGTGGTCTCGTCGAGCGCGACGCCGACGCGCGTTCCCTCGTAGCGCAGATTGATTCGCTTCTGCCGTGCTCTTTCGCGTATCGGCCTTGAATCGACTTCGTAGGTGACCGTATCAAAATACGATTCCGAAACCGGCTTCAGCCCGACGCTGGCCGCGAGCTTGCGCGCGAGCTCGTTGCAGCGCAGGGCGATGCGGCGCAGGCCCTCGGGGCCGTGCCAGATCGCGTAGAAGGCGGCGATGTTCGCGAGCAGCACCTGCGAAGTGCAGATGTTGCTCGTCGCCTTGTCGCGCCGGATGTGCTGCTCGCGCGTCTGCAGCGCCATGCGGTAGGCGCTGCGCCCGGCGGCGTCGACGCTCACGCCGATGATGCGCCCCGGCATCTGGCGCAAGAGCTCCGTGCGGCAGGCCATGTAGCCCGCGTGCGGCCCGCCGTAGCCGAGCGG
>JBAUTD010000288.1:0-2459 GCA_049582045.1 Burkholderiales bacterium | reverse complement strand
GCTCGGCCTCGGCCTCGGGCGCGCGGGCGGGGCCCGCCTGCGCGATCCTGCGCACGAGCGCAGCGTCGTCCTCGATCTCCCCGGCCGGCGGATTCTGCACCGCCCGAAGATAACATCGCGCCGCCTGCGCCGCCTACGAAGGGGAAGTGTAACGGCGCGGCGTTTCGTTACACATCCGGGGGACACTCACATGGAGGCACATATGATCACCAACCAGCAATCCGGAACCAACCTGAACGAGATCGCCGCGGGCATCTACCGCATCAACACGCCCGTCGAGACCCCGGGCGGGCCGTTCAATTTCAACCAGTACCTGGTGGCGGACGACCAGCCGCTCGTGTTCCACAGCGGGCCGCGGCGCATGTTCCCGCTGGTGCGCGAGGCGATCGAGCGCGTGCTGCCGCTCGAGCGGCTGCGCTACGTCGGGCTGTCGCACTTCGAGGCC
The DNA here is from genome assembly GCA_049582045.1 of Burkholderiales bacterium. Taxonomy (GTDB): domain Bacteria; phylum Pseudomonadota; class Gammaproteobacteria; order Burkholderiales; family SG8-39; genus DAHVFK01. Next base: position 2,014 of record JBAUTD010000288.1, on the reverse strand, counting down.
GACGAGTGCGGCGCGCTCAACCAGTTCCTCGCCGCCGCGCCGCGGGCGGAGCCGGTCTGCAGCCGGGTCGCGGCGATGGTGTCGGTCAACGACTACGCCGAGCGCCCTGCGCGCGCGCTTGCCGACGGCGAGACGCTCGATCTGGGCCGGCACCGCCTGCGCTGGCTCGACACGCCGCACCTGCCGCACGGCTGGGAAAGCGGCCTGATGTTCGACGACGCGACGCGCACCTTCTTCTGCGGCGACCTGTTCACCCAGGGCGGCAAGGGCGAGGCCGCGCTCAGTGAGGACGACATCCTCGGCCCGAGCGAGGCCTTCCGCGGCGCGATGGACTACTTCTCGCACGCCCCCCAGACCGGCGCCGCGCTCGAGCGCCTGGCAGCCCTCGAGCCCGCGACGCTCGCCTGCATGCACGGCAGCGCCTGGCGCGGCGACGGCGCGGCGCTCCTGCGCGCGCTTGGCACGGCGCTTACACGCCCAGGTGCTGGTGCAGGATCTCGGGGTTAGCCCTGAGCTCGCGCGTCGAGCCTTCCCAGACGATGTGGCCGTTGTTGAGGATGTAGACGCGCTGCGCGAGCGCGAGCGTGGCGGCGATGTTCTGCTCGACCAGCACGATGGTCTGGCCGGCCGCGGCGAGCTGGCGGCAGGCGCCCATCAGGTACTGCACGATCGCGGGCGCGAGGCCCTCGAAGGGTTCGTCGAGCAGGATGATCTTCGGGTCGCGCACCAGCGCGCGCGCGATCGCGAGCATCTGCTGCTCGCCGCCCGAAAGGTCGGTGCCGCGGCTGCGGCGCCGCTCCCGCAGGCGCGGGAACATCTCGTAGACGCGCTCGAGCGGCCATTTGTTCTCGGCCGAGAGCCCGGCGAGCAGCAGGTTCTCCTCGACGTCGAGGCTGCCGAAGATGCGGCGCTCCTCGTGCACCAGCTGCATGCCGGCGCGCGCGATGGCGTGGCTCTTCCTGCCCGCCATCTCGGCGCCGTCCAGGCGCACCGAGCCCGAGCGCGGGGTCACGACCCCCATGAGGCTCTTGAGCGTCGTGCTCTTGCCCGCGCCGTTGCGCCCGAGCAGCGCCACGACCTCGTTCTTCTCCACGCGCAGCCCGACGTCGAACAGGATGTGGGAATCCCCGTAGTAGCTGTTCAGATCCTTGACCTCGAGCAGGCTCATTGCGCGACCGCCTCGTGCACGCCGCCGAGGTAGGCCTCCTGCACCTCGGGATTGCGCTTGATCTCGTCAGGCGTGCCCTCGGCCAGCACGCGGCCTTCCTGCAGCACGGTGACGCGCCCGGCCAGCTCGAACAGGGACTCCATGTCGTGGTCGATGATGATCATCGTGCGCCCGCGGCCGATCGACTTGAGCAGCCTGACCGTCTCGACGCGCTCGCGCGGGCTCATGCCGGCGAGCGGCTCGTCGAGCAGCAGCAGGCTGGGCGAGGAGGCGAGCGCGAGTCCGACCTCCAGCCGCCGCTTCTCGCCGTAGGCGAGCTGCGACACCGGCGTGTCGACCCGCCCGGTGAGGTTCACCAGCTCGAGCGTGTGGGCGACCTGCTCCTCGAGGCCTTCGATCGCCGACAGGCTGCGCATCAGGTCGAGCCTGAACTTGCCGCGCAGCTCGGCCAGCGCCGAGATGATCAGGTTCTCGCGCACGGTCAGGCGGTTGAACAGCTGGTTGACCTGGTAGCTCTTGGTGAGCCCCAGCTGGCAGACGTCGGAGACGCTCATGCCGGTGATGTCGCGGCCTTCGAACGTGATGGTGCCCGCGCTCGGCGGCACCTCGCAGGTCAGCATCTTGAAGAAAGTCGACTTGCCCGCGCCGTTCGGCCCGATGATGCCGCGCAGCTCGCCAGGCTCGACGCTGAACTCGATGTCTACGTTGGCGGCGATGCCGCCGTAGTTCTTGCTCAGGCCGCGGGTCTGCAGGATCGGCCCGCTGAAGCTGCGCGCGGCGCGGTGCCGCTTCAGGTTCACCACCGGCGCGGGGTCGGCCGCGTCCTGCGCCGGCACGGCCTGGATC
>JBAUTD010000287.1:0-1697 GCA_049582045.1 Burkholderiales bacterium | reverse complement strand
GAAAACGCGAGGGCAAGCGCGCCGCCGAGGGCCAGGCGCGATCTCTGCAGGATGAGGTGCCGTGTCTTCATTTGAACGTGCCTCCGGTGCAAGGATTGATTACGCAAGTCGGTGCTGTGTCGATCGGACCGCGGCGCAGGTTCACTGCGCGACGTAACCCTCGACCTCCTGTACCGTGGCCGACGGGTCCACACGTACGCTCGGCGGGAACGAAGGCTTCAGCAGATAGCACACCCACTTTGGCGTGAGTGTTCCACCGGGCAGCAACAGGTGAACGTCGACGCTGCCCTGGTAGCTGTCGTTGCCCGGCGCCGGGACGAACGGAACCATCGCGCTGCCCTTGGAGACCGACTGTGCCCAGATGTTGAGAGCGGGATTGAACGCGCGGATCTCGCACACGACCTCGAGCGCGGGCGACCCAGAGCTCGCGAGATTCGTCGGGTAATTGCGCACCTCCACCGGCACCGTGATCGTCATCGGCCTGGTCAGCAGGGGCGCCTTCATCTGCGGTCGGACCGCGATGCCCTGGCTCAAGGCCCAGCCCGCCTGCAGCGCGAGAATCGCGCCAAGTGCCGTCGCCAATTTGCGCACGATTCCGTCCTCCTCAGCGAGTCTGGAAGATAAGCCGCAGCCCCGGCGCCTGTATCGCGTCCCGCGCCGCGGCTCCGGGAACAAACACCAGCTTGAGCGGCGCGGCGACCACGGAAGACGTGCTTGCCGGCTGCGCAAACACGAGCCGCAGCGGCCTCGCCGCGATCGACACCGGCGCGGCCGGCGCCGCGGGTACAAACACCAGACGCAATGCCGGCGCGGCGATCGTGTTCGACGCGGCGGCCGCGAGCGTCGCGGATCCGGCGAGCGCCGCGGCGATACTCGCCAGGACGGTGCCGGAGGGCCTGCTCCCACGTATGGTCACGGCCGCCTGGCTCCAATCTTCGCGAGCAGAAAATGACCTTCCGGCGGCAGGGCTAGATCCTTCATCATTCCGTCACTGCAGCGGCCCGCTTACCTGCTGCAGGATCGTCGCGCCGGCAGGAATCGACTTTACGCCGTAGGACTTTCCCGAGGCGCCCGAGCCGAGCCCCGAGCCCAGCTTGGACTGCGATTCGACCACCAGCGCGCAGCGATACTTCCTGATCGCGCCGGCCTCTTGCGGCAGGTAATTGACCTTGACCAGCGCCACGCCCGGTCCCGAGCCGTTGTGGATGCCGATCACCGACATGCCCGCCTCGATCGGTTGATCCTGCGCGGTGCGCAGCTCGCACCAGACTTCGATGCTGGGGCTCGGATACGAGGTCACGTTCATCGGCACGTTGAAGCTCACCGTGCCCGCGTACGCAAGGCCCGAGGCGGCGCCAAGCGCCGCACAGACAAGAATTGCAGATAGTCTTTTCGCGTTCATTGAAGTGGTCCTCAGGAGGGCTAATTTGGATTCGGTGGACGACCCAGCGGGATGCGCTCGAGTGCGGGGCGCGCCGCGCCGATGTAATGCAGCGCTGGCGTGGTCACATGGTTCGGAACCGCCTGGCCGACGTACTGCAGCGCCGGCGTGCTGAATTGCGCCGGTACCGCCGCGCCGGCGTAAGCGAGCGTCGGCGTGGTGAATGAGCCCGGCAGCGCGTTGCCCTGGTAGGAGAGCGTCGGCACGCTGACCATCGCGGGCAGCGCCGGCAGCGCGAGCGGCGCCGGCGTCAGCT
>JBAUTD010000286.1:0-1882 GCA_049582045.1 Burkholderiales bacterium | reverse complement strand
TGCCCGGCCTGCCGCGCTTCGCCGAGGGCACCACGCGCGAGCAGTCGACCACGATGGTGTTCGTGCAGCTGCTCGCGCAGCTGCTGAAAGACCCGCAGCTCGGCCCGCGCGTGGTGCCGATCGTGGCCGACGAGGCGCGCACTTTCGGCATGCAGACGCTGTTCCGCCAGAGCGGCATCTATTCCGCGCTCGGCCAGCTCTACGCGCCCGAGGACCACGAGGAGCTGCTGTACTACCGCGAGGCGAAGGACGGCCAGATCCTGGAGGAGGGCATCACCGAGGCGGGCGCGCTGTCGTCCTGGCTCGCCGCCGCCACCGCGTACTCCGCGCACGGCGCGCCGATGCTGCCGTTCTACATCTACTACTCGATCTTCGGCTTCCAGCGCGTCGGCGACCTGATCTGGGCCGCGGCCGACTCGCGCGCGCGGGGGTTCCTGCTCGGCGGCACCGCCGGGCGCACCACGCTCTCGGGCGAGGGCCTGCAGCACCAGGACGGAACGAGCCACCTCGCGGCCTCGACCATTCCGAACTGCCGCGCCTGGGACCCCTGCTTCGGCTACGAGCTGGCGACGATCATCGAGGACGGTGCGCGCCGCATGCTCGAGGCGCAGGAGGACGTCTTCTACTACCTGACGGTATCGAACGAGAACTACGCCCACCCGGCGCTGCCCGCGGGCGCGAAGGAGGGGATTCTCAAGGGCATGTACCTGCTCGAAGCGCGCGCCGGGGCGAAACTGCAGTTGCTCGGCTCGGGGCCGATCCTGCGCGAGGCGCTCGCCGCGGCGCAGGTGCTCGAGCGCGAGCACGGGGTAAAGGCCAATGTCTGGAGCGTGACGAGCTGGAGCGAGCTCAGATGGGACGGGCTCGCGTCCCCGGGTGCGTCCGCGGCGATAAGAGAAACCAGAGCTGAAACTTCAAAGGCGTGGATCACGCAGTGCCTCGAAGGAACGAAGGGCCCGATCGTGGCTGCGAGCGACTACGTGAGCGCGGTGGCCGACCTGCCGCGCGCCTGGGCGCCGCAGGGCCGGCGCTACGTGGCGCTCGGCACCGACGGCTTCGGGCGCAGCGACACGCGCGTCGCGCTGAGGAAGTTCTTCGGGGTGGACCGCGACGCGATCGTCGCCGCGGCGCTGAAGGCCCTTTAGGCGCGCGCTAGGCTTCCTGCAGCCTGCGCTCGCGGATCGCGCGCGCGAAATCCAGCACGGTCTGCGCCAGCCGCACGCGATCCTCGAGGTTGCGCATCACCGTCTTGGCCACCACCACCTCCATGCCACAGGCGAGGATGCCGTCGGCCTGGTTTTCGTCCGCGCCGTCGATCACGAAGCCGTCGATCAGCTTGTAGTACTCCATCGCGACCGATCGCGCGGTCACCTCGCGCCCGAGCTCGCGCATCATTTTGCCCGCAGAGCCGGTGAGCGCCTTGCCGCCGACGATCGGCGTCACCGCGATCACCGGCGCGCCGCGCTTGCGCAGCAGCTGGCGCAGCCCGCTCACTTCGAGGATCGGCCGGATCGAGTGGAACGGGTTGCACGGCCCGATCACCACCGCCTCGAGGTCGTTCGAGTGCAGCGCATCGAGCACCGCGTCCGTGAGTCGCGCGTCTTCCGCCCCCGCGTACTGGAACCCGAGCACGGGCGGCTCGCAGGCGAGCTCGCTGAAGTACTCCGGGAAGGGCACCGCGCCGTCGGCGGTGAGCACATGGGTGCGCACCAGATCGTCGGTCATCGGCAGCACGCGCGCCTCGACGCCGAGCTGGCGGCAGAATTCAAGGGTGATGTCGGTCAGGCCGCGGTCCTGGCGCAGGCCGTGCGCGCGCAGCAGCGGCGCGGCGAGCGACTTGTCGCCCAGGATCGGCCGGTCTGGGCCGCCGAGCGTCTTCATC
>JBAUTD010000285.1:0-2998 GCA_049582045.1 Burkholderiales bacterium | reverse complement strand
AGCCCGGCCTGGCCGAACAGGGTCCAGCCGAGAAAGCCGCCCAGCGCGGCCATCGCCGCGAGCAGGGCGATCGATTGCAGGGCGTTTCGCAGCCGGTGGGCGCTGCTCAGGGGACTGGTCATACGGGCTTAGATGGGGCCGGAGTCGAAATATTCAAAATCGCGTAGATTCGGGGCTGAACCGGGAGGAGAAACCATGACCAAGACAGTGCTTATTACCGGCGCCGGCAGCGGCTTCGGCCGCGACGCCGCCATCCAGCTCGCCAAGCGCGGCCACAAGGTGATCGCCGCCGTGCTGAACGACAAGCAGGCCGCCGAGCTCTCGGCCGCCGAGCCGAAGCTGACGGTCGTGAAGCTCGACATCACCGATGCGAAGGACCTCGCGAAGCTCGACCAGTGGGACCTGGACGTGTTCATCGCCAACGCCGCGATCGGACAAACCGGTCCGTTGTCGCTGATCCCGCTCGCGCGGCTGCGCGCGGTGTTCGAGGTCAACGTGTTCGGCACCTTCGCCAGCGTCCAGCGAGTGGCGCAGAAGATGCGGAACAAGCGTGCTGGCCGGATCCTGATCGTGTCCTCGATCGGCGGCGTGCGCGCGGGCGTGGGCTCCGGGCCCTACACCATGACCAAGCACGCGATCCAGGCCTTCGGCACCGCGCTGCGCGCCGAGCTCGCCGCGTTCGGGGTGGACGTCGCGCTCATCAACCCGGGCCCGTTCGCGACCGGCTTCAACGACCGCATGGCGAACAACCCGGGCGAATGGTTCGACCGCAAGACCGCCGCGCCCGAGGACGTCGCGGTGATGGACTCGCTCGTGCAGCGCATCACGGTGGGCCAGATGAACCCGCCCGATGTGGTCAAGCGCTACGTCGAGCTGGTCGAGGCCGACAAGACCGAGTTGGTCAACTTCATCCCGCCCGACATCCTCGAGCGGATGGCCAAGCCCAAGTAGCAAAACCGGGGACAGACCCCGATTTCCGTTCGGCAAATCAAGAAGCTGCGGGGGAAATCGGGGTCTGTCCCCGGCTTTAAAGCGGTTCCAGGTTCTCCAGCGTGGTCGGCAGCAGTTCGCTCACGGTGGGGTGGATGCGCACCCGGCGCTGGAATTCGGGGTAGGGGGTGCGCGCGTAGACCGCGTCGATCAGCGATTGCACCGCCTCGTCGCAGCCGGTGCCGAGCAGCGCGGCGCCGAGGATGCGCTTGCTCGATCCCTCGACGTGGATCTTGAGCAGGCCCTGGGTCTCGCCCTTCTCGACCGCGCGCGAGACGCGCGCCATGGGGCGCTTGCCGACCAGCGCCGCGATGCCGGCCTTGCGGATTTCCGCTTCGCTCATTCCGACGCGCCCGAGCGGCGGGTCGGTGTAGAGCGCGTATACCGGGACGCGGTCGGTCCATTTGCGCTCGGCGCCCTCGAGCAGGTTGGCCGCGACGATTTCGTAGTCGTTGTAGCTGGTGTGGGTGAAGGCGCCCTTGCCGTTGCAGTCTCCCAGCGCCCACACGCCCGGGTTCGAGGTGCGCAGGCCCTCGTCGACCACGACGTAGCCGCGCGCATCCGTCCTGACGCCGGCCGCTTCGAGCCCCAGATCGACGGTATTGGGCGCGCGCCCGACCGCGAGCAGCACCTGGCTGCCGGCGACCCGCGGCGCGCCGTCCTCGCAGGAAAGCGCGACCGCGACGCCGTTGCCGTCGGGCTCGAGCGCGAGGCAGGTCGCGTTGAGGCGCACTTCGATCTCCTCGGCCTCGAGGATTTCCTTCAGCGCCTGCGAGACGTCCTCGTCCTCGCGCCCGACCAGGCGCGGCCCCATCTCGATCACCGTCACCTGGCTGCCGAAGCGGCGCATCATCTGCGCGAACTCGAGGCCGACGTAGCTGCCGCCGATCACCAGCAGATGCGGCGGCACGAAGTCGAGCGCCATCATCGATTCGTTGGTGAGCCAGGGCACCCCGGCGATGCCCGGCATGTCGGGAACGAGCGGGCGGCCGCCGACGTTGAGGAAAATTCTCGGCGCGGCGAGCTCATCGTCGCCCACGCGCACCCGGTCCGGGCCGGAAAAGCGCGCGTGGCCGCGGTAGACCGCCGCGACCTTGTCCATCCATTTCTCGACGCCCTGCGACGAGGCTGCGACGATCGCGTCCTTGCGCGCCTTGACGCGCTTCATGTCCACGCGCACCGCGCCGGGCACCTCCACCCCGTATTCGGCCGCGCGTTGCGCGAGCCGCGCCGCGTAGGCGCTCGCCACCAGCGCCTTGGTCGGGGTGCAGCCGTTGTTGACGCAGGTGCCGCCGAATTTGTCGCGCTCGACCACCGCGACCTTCATCCCCGCGCCCGAAAGGCGCGCCGCGAGCGCGGGCCCGGCCTGGCCGGTGCCGATGACGATGGCGTCGTAGTTCACTGGCATCGCGCGGGAGTCGCCTCGGGTTTAATTCGACTCTGACCCCGTTTATTCGGTGTGGTTCAGGGCGAGGTCGAAGGCGTCGAAGTTGCGCAGGCGCCGGCCCGGGGCGAGGCCTTCGATCTTGCGGTTGAAGATGAGCGGCACTTTTTGCTCCGAGATGCCGCCGTGCGAGCGAAGCGGCGCGTCCAGGCCCGACAAGTCGTGGCGCGACTTGCTGGTGCCGATCACGCTGTCGCGCTTCGACACGAGCACCAGGTCGCCCATGCGGTCCTCGGGCAGCTCGAAGCGGCGGCAGGCATCAAGGCGCAGGAGCGCGAGCTCGATTCCGGGCAGCGCCGCGATGCGCGCGGCAAGCTGCACGGCGTCGGCGCCTTGCGGCAGGTAGGCGGTGGCGAACGATCCCAGCGCGCCGTGGTGCACGACGTAGGGATCGGTGATCGGCAGGATCACGCGCGCGGCGCCCGCGCCGAGCCACCCGTCGAGCACGTCCTGCAGGTAGATCACGTTGGGCGAGCCGTCCGCGCCGTGCTTGTCGTTCATGCCGTGATCGGCGGTGAGCGCGATCGCCGCGCCTGCGGCGTCCAGGCGCGCGAGATAGCGGTC
>JBAUTD010000284.1:0-1539 GCA_049582045.1 Burkholderiales bacterium | reverse complement strand
GTGGCGCGATTCGTCGACGAACAGCTCGAGCACCGAGGCCGGGTCGGCGCGCAGGCGCGCAAGCACGGCGTGGAAGCCGTAGACCACCCTGGGCTCGCGCGGCGGCCTGCTCATGCGGGCACGAAGTCGATCTTGCGCGTCTCCAGGTCGACGCGCACCAGCTTGACCTTCATGCGGTCGGCAAGCCGGAAACGCTGGCCGCTGCGCTCGCCGAGCAGCATGTGGCGCGCGGCATCGAACTGGAAGTAGTCGCGCCCCAGCTCCGAGATGTGCACCAGGCCGTCGACGAAGTAGTCGTCCAGGGTGACGAACAGCCCGAACGACGTCACCCCCGTCACCGCGCCGCTGAACACGCCGCCGACGTGCTCCTTCATATAGAAGCACTTGAGCCAGTTCTCCACGTCGCGGCTCGCGTCGTCCGCGCGGCGCTCGGTTTCCGAGCAGTGCAGCCCGAGCGCGTCCCAGTCGACGCCCTCGTAGCGCCGCCCCTTGAGGCAGGCCTTGATCGCGCGGTGCACCAGCAGGTCGGGGTAGCGCCGGATCGGCGAGGTAAAGTGCACGTAGGCCTCGAACGCGAGCCCGAAGTGGCCGGCGTTGTCCGGGCTGTACACCGCCTGCTTGAGCGAGCGCAGCAGGATCGTCTGCAGCAGCGTGAAGTCCGGGCGGCTGCGGATCCTGTCGAGCAGCTCCGCGTAGTCCCTGGGCCGCGGCACCTCGCCGCCGGGGAGCTGCAGTCCGAGCTCGGCGAGGAAGTCGCGCAATGCCGAAACCTTCTCCGGCGCCGGGACGTCGTGCACCCGGTACAGCACCGGGTGGCTGCGCTCCGAGAGCAGGTTGCCGGCCGAGACGTTGGCCGCCAGCATGCACTCCTCGATCAGGCGGTGCGCGTCGTTGCGCGCCTCGGGAATGATCTTGTCGATCTTGCCGTGCGCGTCGAACACCATCCTGGTCTCGAGCGTCTCGAAATCGATCGCGCCGCGCCGCCGGCGCTCCTCGGCCAGCCTGCCGTAGACCTCGTACAGCGTCTGCAGGTACGCAGGCGCCCGGCCGGAGGACAGCATTTCCCACACCTGGGTGTAGGTCAGGCGCGCGCGCGAGCGGATCACCGCCGGGTAGAACTCGTAGCGCGCCACCACGCCCTTGGGCGTGATCATCATCTCGCACACCATCGCCAGGCGGTCGACCTCGGGGTTGAGCGAGCACAGGCCGTTGGAGATCTTCTCCGGCAGCATCGGGATCACGCGCCGCGGGAAGTAGACCGAGGTGCCGCGCTCGAGCGCATCGGCATCGAGCGCCTCGCCGTGGCGCACATAGTGGCTCACGTCGGCGATCGCGACCCAGAGCCGAAAGCCCCGCCCGTCGCGCACCGCGTGCACCGCGTCGTCGAAGTCCTTCGCGGTCTCGCCGTCGATGGTGACGAAGCCGAGCTCGCGCAGGTCGCGCCGGTCCGCGAGGTCCTCCTCGCGCACCGCTTCGGGCAGCGCGCGCGCCGCCGCCAGCGCCTTCTTCGCGAACTCGTGCGGCAGGTCGAACTTGCGC
>JBAUTD010000283.1:0-2442 GCA_049582045.1 Burkholderiales bacterium | reverse complement strand
GTACGACTTTCCGCTGCAGGTCGCGATTCGCGGGTTCGCGTGCATCCGCTCCATCAGGATCTCGAAGTAACGCGGCGGAAGGCGCAGATCGAGGTCGAGCTTGCACAGGAATTCGTAGTCGTCCGCGTCGACCGCAGCGTAACCCGCGTAAAACGCGTCGATGACCCCCGGCCCGACCAGCCGCCGTCCGCGGTCGCCGCGAGTCACGATCTCGATCCAGTCGTGACGCTTCGCGTACTCGGCGAGGATCCGCGGCGTGTCGTCGGTCGAACCGTCGTCCACGATCACCCACTTCGCGGGGCGAACGGACTGGGCGACGACCGTGTCCAGCGTCTGCCGCATGTACGCCGCCTCGTCCCGGCAGGGAGAAATCAGCAGGTAACCGCGCCCTCTGGTCATCGGATGACGGGCCGTCCTAGAGCGGATAGCCGCACAGGCGCTGCATGACGATGTGCCCGAAGATCGCGTGCGCATCCTCCGAGAGCTGCATGTCGTCGACGTCGGCCCAGACCACGTGCTGCGCGAGCTGCTTCAGCTTGCCGCCGCGGTATCCGCAAAGGCCGAGCGTCACCGCGCCGTTCTCGTTCGCGTAGCGCACCGCGCGAACAACGTTCTCGGAGTTGCCGCTGCCCGAGATCGCGATCACCAGATCGCCCGGCTCGAGGACGTTCTTGAGCTGCTCGACGAAGATGTCCTGGAACGACACGTCGTTGCCGTAGGACATCACCAGCCCCATGTTGTCGACCAGGCTGCGGCCGCGAAACGGCTTGCCGCTGGCCATGAAGATGCTCTTGTTCCAGTCGTTGATGAAATGCAGCGCCGTCATCGAACTGCCGCCGTTGCCGAGCGTGATGACCTGGCGCCCCGCCTGCCAGGCCTCGGCGATCACCTTCAACGCGTTGTCCACCTGCTCCCGGTCGAAAGCCTCGAGCAGCTTCGACAGCTTCGCCAAGTAGGCCTGCGCAGTTCCCTCGTAAGGATTCATCGCGCCCCCTTCAATGATAGAAAATGATCCGGCTGCCCAGCGGCTCGAAGCCCATGCTCACCGGGCGCAGTCCCGGCAGCACGGACTTGATTCCCTCGTGTGCGTCCCTGGGCGCATAGAGCATCAGAAACCCCCCGCCGCCGGCGCCCAGAATCTTGCCGCCGGCGGCGCCGGCGCGGCGCGCAGCCGCGTACCACTCGTCGATCTCGCCGCTGCTGACGGCCGAGGAGACGCTCTTCTTGAGCTCCCAGTTCTCGTGCAGGATCTCGCCCAGGGCGGCGGCGTTGTTCCGGTGCAGCTCGTCGCGCAGGGTGTAGGACAGCGCCGCCATGCGCGCGAGCACCTGCTGCTTGCGCGCGTCGCTTGCGACGTCCTCGGCCTGCTGCCTGAGCACGGCCGAAGCGCTGCGCGTGATCCCGGTGTAGAACACCAGGACGCTGGCCTCGATCTCCTGGATCGTGGACCGCTCGCAGATGACCGGCGAAACGACCACCGAGTCGTCGGGCTTGAATTCGATCAGGTTGAACCCGCCGAACGCCGCCGCGTATTGGTCCTGCTTGCCGATCGGCTCGCCGCAGAGTTCGATTTCGATGTGGCAGCTGTCGCGTCCGAGCTGATCGCTTGAGACGTAACGTCCCTTGAACGCGTTCAGCGCGTGCAGCAGACCTACCGCGAACGAGCTGGACGAGCCGAGGCCCGTGCCGCGGGAAGGAATGTCGGCGATGGTCGTGATCTCGATCCCGCCGTCGAGTTGAAGGAACTTGAGCGCCTCCCTGACCAGGCGGTGCTCGATCCGGTCGACGCTGGTCACCTCCTCGGTTTTCGAGTAGGCGATCCGGATCCCGTTGTCGAATTTCTTGTTGACGTTCACGTAGATATACTTGTCGATCGCGGTGCTCAGGACCGCGCCGCCATGGCGGCGGTAGAAGTCCGGCAGGTCGCTGCCGCCGCCGACGAAGCTCATGCGCAACGGTGTCCGGCTGATGATCATGAGATCAAGGCGCTCAGCGACACCCGGCTGCCGCCGGACGCCAGGCGCTCGATGGCGGGCACTTCGTCCTCCCGGCGCCCGAGATACACCTCCATGGCGGCGGGTTCCTCCAGCCCGCGCAGCCGGTATTCGTTCAGGATCCGCTGCCTGCGCGCCTCCTCGTCGATTTCGACGTGGAAACGGTGGGTTTCCGTCGCGGCTTCGGTCTCGAGGGCCAGCGCGACGGTGCCTTCCAGGATGACCACGTCCGAAGGCGCCACAGCGACGGTCTCCACCGATTCGACTCTTTCGCGCTTGAGCTTGTGGTAGCCCGGCAGGCTCAGAGCGGCGGGACGGCGCGCCGCGTCCTGCAGCGTTTCCAGCAGCGCGCCAAGCGCCCGCATGTCGTAGCGGCCCAGAACGCCCGGGGTCCGCTCGGACTCGCTCTTGAGCCATCGATCGAGCGCAAGCACGAGCGCGCCGCCGC
>JBAUTD010000282.1:0-1940 GCA_049582045.1 Burkholderiales bacterium | reverse complement strand
GCTTGAGCGCGTGCGCGCGGCAGTTGGCGAGGAAGGTCGGCACCAGGTCGGCCAATCCCACCTCCACCGTGACCACGATCTCGTCGTCGCTCATCGCATCGTGTCCGCTTCGGCAAGCAGCGCCGATTCTAGAGCAATCGCGCCCCGCGGCGACCCGAAGACTGCCGGGAACTCGACAGGCGGTGTCGGCGGCTCGACTTCCGCCGCGGGCCAAAACCGGAACCGGCCGCACGGCGAAACGCGGGCTGACGCAGAATTCGTCAGAAAGCGTAATGCGCGAGAGCAGGCACGGCATTTGCGTAGGACGAGTCATGGCCAAGCCATCCAACACCTATACCGTGCTGATCGTCGACGATCACGAGCCGACCCGGCTGCTCGTCGGACGGATCCTCAGCCAGGAGCTCGACGTGCGGGTCGTCCTTGCGGGAACCTGCGAGCAGGCCCTGCACCTCGCAAGCGAAACGGTCTACGACGTGATCGTGCTCGACCTGCTGATGCCCGGGATGGGCGGTTTCGGGGTGCTCAAGAGGCTGCGCATGAACTCGGCCAACCGCAGTACCCCCGTGGCCGCGCTGTCGGTGATGGCGGACGAGGAATCGATCCTGCGCTGCAAGGTCCTCGGCGCGAATACGTTCATGGCGAAGCCGATCGATCGCGAACGTGTCGCCGAAGCGGTCGGCGAACTGCTGCCCGCCTGCAGCGCGCGGATCCACTCCAGCAGCTGGCAGCACCCCGAAAAACGCGTTTGAGCCGTTTGCGTGGGTCGGCCGCGCGAGTCGCGCTGCTCGCCTGCGTCCTCGCACTCGCCGCTTGCGGCAAGTCGCCGCATCTTGCGCGCCTGGCCCCCGACGACACAGTGCTCGCCTTCGGTGACAGCCTGACCTACGGCACCGGCGCGAGCGAGCAGGAAAGCTACCCCGCTCAGCTCGCGAAGCTCATCGGCCGGCGAGTGGTGGCAGCGGGCGTGCCGCGCGAGGTCAGTGCGCAGGCGCTCGAGCGCCTGCCCGGTACGCTCGACGAATACTCGCCGCGCCTGCTGCTGCTGTGCATCGGGGGCAACGACTTCCTGCGACGACTCGGCAAGCAGCAGGCCGCCGCCAACGTGCGCGCCATGGTCAAGCTGGCCAAAGAGCGCCATATCGACGTGGTACTGATCGGCACCCCCGAGCCCGGCTTCACCGTTACGCCGCCGGAGTTCTACACCCAGATCGCCAAGGACTTCGCGATTCCGTACCAGGGCGACGCGATAGGCTACGTGCTGCGCCACCCGCACCTGAAATCCGACCCCATCCATCCCAACGCAACGGGCTACCGGCTCATCGCCGAGCGGGTGGCTGAAGTTCTGCGCGAGAGAGGAGCGCTGGCGCCCGGCAAGTGAATTCCTGATGCCGAAAGCGGTCTCATCTTCATCAGGAGGTGCAACGTGCAAGCACGCGCTATCGCTTTCGCAGTCGCCACGCTGATGTTCCTGTCAGGCGCCTCGGCGGCGCAGGCAGCGGCGGTGGCCGTCGTAAAGCCGGCAAGCAACGATACGATCCACAGCAACCAGGGCAAGCTCACCGTTGTTCTGCGCCGCGTGGACGCGCCGCCGGGCGCGGGCGTTCGCCTCGTGCTCGACGGAACGGCACGGCCGAAGATCCATCGCCGCAACGTGATCAAGCTCGATGGCATCGATCGCGGCAGCCACAGCCTGCAAGCCGTCCTGCTCGACGCGAACGGCAAGCGGATCGCCGTTTCGGCGCCCGTCAGCTTCTACATGTGGCACGCCTCGCGCCTGTTTCCCAATCGCAAATGAAGCGGTAACGCCGCAAGGCGTGCCAGGTCCGAAGGACGGTCCACGTCCCACAGCGTGCGCAGCCGACGCCAGCGCCAGCCCAGGCGGTCGAGCTCCTCGGCAGTGCGCGCGAACACGTCGGGCCCGCCCCAGGCGATGCGCGTGA
>JBAUTD010000281.1:0-2776 GCA_049582045.1 Burkholderiales bacterium | reverse complement strand
GCCTTATGTATTCGCCGAAAATCAGAGATGACCTGATCCCGTTGCTTTACCGACTGGCCCGACAGGAGGGCAAACCCATGACCCGACTCGTGGATGAGATTCTTAGGGCTGAGGTCGAAAGGAGGCTCCGGGTGGTGGATCAGCCGTCCAATCCCGATCCTGCCGAAAGCCTAAAAAAAACTCCTGACGAACGGAGAACTGAAAAAATGCCTGGCCGGGAAAAAGTTCCTTTTGGACTGCGGCCATCTGTTCTGCCTGCATCCATGGAGCAACACACTGATCCTGACAGCGAGCGGAAAATCGTCGTGTCATAACTGTTATGAGTGAGTCGGAGTAGGAATCATGGTTGCCCATAACCCCCTCCACAGATCCGGACGTGCGGGATTACCGCATCCGGCTCTTGCCTCAGGTGATAACGCCGAAGCGGCGCAGGGGATAGTCATGATAGATTCGGGGTTTGGGCAAATATCGATCGATCAAGCAGGCCATGCGTTGCCATGGCACCCGACCTTTCTGGCTTCGCCGCGACAGACTGCGACGCCACAGCCACCCCAGCCGGTATCGGAACAACCCCAGCGCCTTGGTGTTCATGGGCAGCCCATAGTAGCGGTAATGTCCCGTGAGCACCGTGGAGAGCCAGTGGCCGACTTCCGGCACCGGTCGGCATATCCGGCGGCGCAACTCGGCTTTGACTTCGGCCAACTTCGCCTGCAGCCGCTGGCGCATACTTTGCCGGTACACCGTAAAGTAGCCGTTGCTACGCTTTCTGCCGCAGATATGCGTGAAGCCGAGAAAATCAAAGGTCTGCGGTTTGCCCTGGCCTTTGCGGCGGCGATTCTCTGCCGCCCACGGGCCAAACTCGATCAACCGGGTCTTCTGCGAGTGCAGCTCCAAGCCGAACTTGGCAAAGCGCTCACGCAGTTCTGCGATGAAGCGCTCGGCCTCGGCTTGGTGCTGGAAGCCCACGACGAAATCGTCCGCATAGCGGACCACGATCACCTCCCCGCGGGCTTGGGTACTTCGCCACTGCTGCACCCACAGATCGAACACATAGTGCAGGTACACGTTGGCCAAAAGGGGGCTGATGCTACCCCCCTGCACGGTGCCCTTTTCACTGTGTATCCGCTCACCCTCTTCCAGCACGCCGGCGTTGAGCCATTTCTGGATCAGCCTGACCACGCGCCGGTCCCCGATGCGGTGCTCGATGAACTTCATCAGCCAGTTGCGGTCGATGGCATCGAAGAATCCGCAAATGTCCGCATCCAGCACCCAGTTCACCTTCTTCGTCAGTTGGGCCACATACAGCGCATCCAGTGCTTTGTGCGGGCTGCGCCCCGGCCGAAAACCATACGAGAAGCCGAGAAAGTCCACTTCGTAGATGGCGTTGAGCACCTCCACGGTGGCGCGCTGGGCAATCTTATCCTCCAGCACCATCACCCCCAGCGGGCGCTTGCGCCCGTCGGCCTTGTCGATGTACGCCCGGCGAGTGGGTCTTGCCCGGTACGCCCCGCGCTTCAGACGTTCGGAGAGGTCTTGAAGGTTCGCCTCCAGCTCCCCACCGTAGTCCTGCCACGTGACTCCGTCCAGCCCCGGGGCGGCCTCCCGCTTCAGGCCGTAGTAGGCCTCCCGCAGCGTGTCCGGGTTGTAGACGTGGTGCAGCAGCGCCGTGAACCGCATCTTCCTATCCTGTGTTGCTGCTTGACGTACCCGCGCGAGTGCCTGTTGCATGCGCTCCCGGCCCTGGGTCCGGCGCATGGTGCGCTCTTGCGGGTTCCCTTTGGCCGGTCCCCTTCCCTCCGCCCCCTCCGCACCCGCACCAGCGGGCTTGTTCGGGGGTTTCCCCGGTACTATGGGACCGTCCGACTTCCCTCGTCCGTGCATCATCGGCGTGTGTCCTTGGACTTCCCGATGCGGCCCGCTGCTCCATCGACAGCGGGCGGCCAAGGGATCTCCCGGGTTCCGTACAGGTTGCCTGCGTGCATGCGCGGGGTCTCTGACCGCGCGGGGTCCCGGGGCGTCTCGCGATATCGACGCACCAGGTGTGGCCTTCCGCATCTCCTTACTGCGTCGGCACCCCGAAGTTGTCTTTCGCGGCTCAATGGCCGGCCTGCACGTTCCCCTGTCAACGCTTCCCCACCCCCTTGCGGAAGGTCGAGGCATAACTCGGGGCCGCTGTGGCTCGCTAAACCTTCAACGTGTGAAACTTTCATTCACTACAACCTGCCGGCGTGACCGGCGCTTTCAAGGAGACGATCATCATGCATGCAAAAGCACCTGCCGACCATGTGTTTTACCGGAGTCTGCGCAAGAGCTACCCCACGGCCGTGAGGGCGGAAGGGGTTTTCATTTATGACCAGACCGGCAAATCCTACTTGGACGGATCGGGCGGCGCCGTGGTGGTCTCCATCGGCCACGGGGTCGAAAAAATTCAGAAGGCCATGCTCGATCAGGCCTCCCGGATCGCTTTCGCCCACGGCTCCCAGTTCACCACCGTCGCGGCCGTGGAACTGGCCCAGAAAATCGTCGACATCTGTCCGCCCGGCCTGGAACGCGTATATTTTCTCTCCGGCGGGTCCGAGGCTGTCGAGACCGCTGTCAAGATGGCACGCCAGTACCAGGTCGACCGCGGGATGCCGTCCAAATACAAAGTGATTTCACGCTGGACCAGCTACCACGGCAACACGCTTGGAGCGCTCGCCCTCGGCGGGCACACGGGCCGCCGAAAATACTACCTGCCGCTGATGCAGCACACCCCCCACGTCGCGCCGGCCTACTG
>JBAUTD010000280.1:0-2323 GCA_049582045.1 Burkholderiales bacterium | reverse complement strand
CAGCTCCGCCTTGCCGAGCGGCAGCGCGCTCATTTCCTGGCGCGCCTCGACCCCCGGGCCGGCGCCGCGCGGGTAGCGCACCGCGGCCGGCGAATCGAGCGTAAAGGCGGTGTAGAGCATCTGGCGGCACTCGTCCTCGTCGGAGGGCGCCATCACGGTCAGGTTCGGCACCGTCCTGAGGTAGGCGTAGTCGAACGCGCCGTTGTGCGTCGCCCCGTCGCCGCCGACCAGCCCACCGCGGTCGAGCGCGAACACTACCGGCAGGTTCTGGATCGCCACGTCGTGGATCAGCTGGTCGTAGCCCCGCTGCAGGAAGGTCGAGTAGATCGCCACCACCGGCTTGACGCCCTCGCAGGCGAGCCCGGCGGCGAAGGTCACCGCGTGCTGCTCGGCGATGCCTACGTCGAAGTAGCGTTGGGGAAACTTCTCCGAGAACTTCACCATGCCGGAGCCCTCGCGCATCGCGGGCGTGATCGCCACCAACCGCGGGTCGAGCTCGGCCATGTCGCACAGCCAGTCGCCGAAGACCTGGCTGTAGCTCGGCCGGCCGCCGGTGGACTTCTTGATCCCCTCGGCCGGATCGAACTTGCCCGGGCCGTGATACGCGATCGGGTCGTCCTCGGCCAGCTTGTAGCCCTGTCCCTTGCGCGTCACCACGTGCAGGAACTGCGGCCCTTTGAGCTTGGCGATGTTGACCAAAGTCGGGATCAGGGCATCGAGATCGTGGCCGTCGATCGGTCCGATGTAGTTGAAGCCGAACTCCTCGAACAGCGTGGACGGCGTCACCATGCCCTTGAAGTGCTCTTCGGCGCGTCGCGCGAGCTCCCATACCCCCGGCACGCGCTTGAGCAGGTGCTCGCTGGCGCGCCGGGCGGTGGAGTAAATGCGCCCCGACAGCAGCCGCGCGAGGTAGTTCGTGAGCGCGCCCACGGGCGGCGAAATCGACATCTCGTTGTCGTTCAGGATCACCAGCAGGTCGACGTCCATGGCGCCCGCGTTGTTCATCGCCTCGTAGGCCATTCCCGCCGACATCGCCCCGTCGCCGATGACCGCGATCGCGCGACGCTGCTCGCCTTTCATCTTGGCTGCGGTCGCCATGCCGAGCGCGGCCGAAATCGAGGTCGAGGAGTGCGCGGTGCCGAACGTGTCGTAGGGCGACTCGCTGCGGCGCGGAAAGCCGGAGATGCCGCCCAGCATCCTGAGGTGCGCCATCGCCTCGCGCCGGCCGGTAAGGATCTTGTGCGGGTAGGTCTGGTGGCCGACGTCCCAGACGATGCGGTCCTCGGGTGTGTCGAACACGTAGTGCAGCGCGATGGTGAGCTCGACCGTGCCCAGGTTCGACGACAGATGCCCGCCGGTCTTCGACACCGAGTCGAGCAGGAATGCGCGCAGCTCGTCCGCCAGCTGCTTGAGCTGCCTGCGCTCGAGCTGCCGTAGTGCGGCGGGATCGTCGATCGTCCTGAGCAGCTCGTACATTGCCGGATTGTAGTCCTGCGCGCGTGCGTCCCCGCCTTCGTGCGGCAGCGCGTCCGGAGACCCGGTGATGGCAGTCATCAGAATTTCCTCAGCACGATGTAGTCCGCCAGCTCTCCCAGGCGTCTCGCGCGCTCGCCGAAATCCGCCAGCGCCGCGTGGGCGTCGCGCCGCAGGGTCTCGGCGAACTCGCGCGCGCCGCCGACTCCCATGGCCGAGACGTAAGTCGGCTTGCCATGCCGGGCATCCTTGCCCGCGGTCTTGCCCAGCGTCGCGGTGCTCGCCTCGGCGTCGAGCACGTCGTCCACCACCTGGAACGCGAGCCCGACGCACTTGGCGTAGTGATCGAGCCTGGCACCCTGCGCCTCGCCAAGCGACCGGCCGCACGCGGCGCCGATCGCCACCGCCGCGCGGATCAGGGCACCGGTCTTGCAGATGTGCATCAGCTCGAGCTCGGGCGGCGTGAGGGCCTTGCCGGTCGATTCGAGGTCGATCGCCTGACCGCCGGCCATGCCGTGAGAGCCGGCAGCGTGGGCGAGCGCACGCACCATCGCGAGCTGCGCCGCCGGGTCGTCCGCCAGCCTGTGCTCCGCGAGCAGCTGGAAGGCGAGCGCCTGCAGCGCGTCTCCCGCCAGCAGCGCAGTCGCCTCGTCGTACTCGACGTGCAGCGTCGGCTTGCCCCGCCTGAGCACGTCGTCGTCCATGCACGGCAGGTCGTCGTGCGCGAGCGAATAGGCGTGGATCATCTCGACCGCCGCGGCGGCGATCTCGAGGCGCTCCGGGCTCGCCTGCGAAACCGCGCCGGCAGCGAACGCGAGCAGCGGCCGCACGCGTTTGCCGCCGCCGAGGC
>JBAUTD010000279.1:0-3156 GCA_049582045.1 Burkholderiales bacterium | reverse complement strand
CCGTCGACCCAGGCGTAGAGCGCCTCTCGCAGCACGCGGAAGTGTCCGCGCCGGTCCTCGGCGTGCTCGAGCGGCGGCAGGCCTCGTCCGGCGAGGTGCGCGGCGAGCAGCGTTTCCGCGCGGTATTCGTTCAAGCCCGGCTGGATATCCGCAGCGGGAAGTCCGGCCAGCGCCTCGGCGATTCCGGCGAGCGTCTCGCGGTGCCGGCGCAGGCTGCCGGTCACCACGCGGTCGAACGCGATCGCGCGCTCGGCGAAATATTCGCCCAGCCAGCGCGCCTGGCGGTGGCCGAGCTCGGTCAGCCGGTCGTAGTCGTCGGTGCCGAAGGCCGCCTGCGCGTGCCGCACCAGAATCAGTTCCGCCATCGCATCGCGCTCTTCGAGTGAATGGGCCGACGATATACGGCGCGCGCGCAATCGTCCAGAATGTCCGCTGAAAAGGAGGACACGAGATGAAACTGCGCGACAAAGTCTGTGTGGTCACCGGGGGCGGGCGCGGCATCGGCAAGGCGCTGGTCGAGCGCCTCAATGCGGAGGGCGCGCGCGCGGTGGTCGCCGCCGACCTCAAGCTGAGCGAAGCCGAAGGAATCGCCTGCGACGTCTCGAGCGAGCAGCAGGTGAAGGAGCTGGTCGACAAGGTGATCGAGCGTCACGGCCGCATCGATCTGTTCTGCTCCAACGCGGGGATCATCGAGCGCAGCGGGCTCGACGCTCCGGACGATGCTTGGCGGCGCACGATGGACGTCAACTTCATGGCGCATCTGTATGCGGCGCGCGCGGTGGTCCCGCATATGCTCGCGCAGGGCGGCGGGTACCTGGTGAACACCGCTTCGGCCGCAGGCCTGCTGATGCAGGTCGACTCCGCGACCTACACCGTGTCCAAGCACGCCGCGGTCGCGTTCGCCGAGTGGCTGTCGGTGAACTACCACGCGCGCGGCATCCGCGTGTCCTGCCTGTGTCCGCAAGGCGTGCGCACGCCGATGCTGCTGGGCCCTAAGGGCAACCGCAAGTCGTTCCTGCTCGAGGGGTCCGTCTCCGCCGAGCACGTCGCCGAGTGCGTGGTGCGCGCGATCGAAGCCGAGACCTTCCTGGTGCTGCCGCATCCCGAAGTCGCCGAGTACGAGCGGCGCAAGACCGCGGACCGCGACCGCTGGCTCGCCGGCATGAGGAAGCTCAAGGCGAAGATCGACGCCGACCCGAACCTGCGCGGCGACGACTGATAACATCGGCCCTTCGGAAAAGCACCGAAGGAGATCCGCCGATGAACACCTTCCTGCACTACTTCAATCAGCTCGACGCCGATACCAAGGTCGCGTTCACCCACGGCGTGCGCATCGTGCTCATCCTGATCGCCGCGAGCATTCTGCAGCGCGTCGCGTCGCGCCTTATCCGTACTTTCCGCCAGTTCATGGAGCGGCGCGATCCGGGTCAGCAGAGCCGCATCCAGACGCTCGGGCGCGTTTTCCGCTACATCGCCGCGGTGGTGATCTGGCTGCTCGCGGGCATGCTGGTGCTGGGCGAGCTCGGCATCTCGGTCGCGCCGGTGCTGGCCACTGCAGGGGTTGCCGGCCTGGCGATCGGCTTCGGCGCCCAGAGCCTGGTCAAGGACTACTTCACGGGATTTTTCCTCCTGCTCGAAGACCAGATCCGGCAGGGCGACATCGTCGACCTCGGCGGGCAGTCCGGCGTGGTCGAGGAAGTGACGCTGCGCTACGTGCGGCTGCGCAATTTCGACGGTCACGTGTTCTTCATCCCCAACGGCGAGATCAAGGTGGTCAAGAACCTGACGCGCGACTTCGCCCAGGCCGTGATCAGGGTCGGCATCGCCTACCGCGAGGAGGTCGACGAGGCGTTCGAGGTGATGAAGCAGGTCGGGCGGGAGATGCGCGCGGACCCGGTGCTCGGATCCAGCATCGCCGCCGATCTCGAGATCATCGGCGTCGACGAGTGGGGCGATTCCTCGGTGAACCTGATCGCCCGGCTGAAGGTGGTGCCGCCCAACCAGCAGTGGAGCGTGCGGCGCGAGTTCCTCAAGCGCCTCAAGAAGGCCTACGACGCGCACGGTATCGAGATCCCGTTCCCGCACCTCACCGTTTATGCCGGCGAGCTCAAGGACGGCAGCGCGCCTTCCTTCAACGTGAAAGGCCTGCTGCCCTCGCAGTGAGAATCTGGTGGATGCGGCGCACGCCGTCGGTGAGCGCCGCCGGCCCCGGCTGCAGGATGTCGGCCGACTTGATCTCGTACAGCGCGCCCGCGCGCACTGCGGGAATCGCGTCCCAGCCGGGGCGCGCGGCGACGCGCTCCGGGCGGAACTTCTTGCCGCACCAGGAGCCGAGGATCACGTCGGGCGCGCGCCGCACGACTTCCTGCGGGTCGGCGATGGTCCGTCCGCTCGCCGCGTGCGACGTTGAAAGCTCGCTGAACACGTCCTCTCCGCCAGCGATCCCGATCAGCTCGCTCACCCAGCGGATGGCGCTGATCATCGGCTCGTCCCACTCCTCGAAATAGACGCGCGGACGACGCGGCAGTCGCTCGCCTGCTTCCTGGATCTGCCTCAGGTCTTTTTCGAGATCCTCCACGAGCTTGCTTCCTTTGTCCGCCGCTCCGACCATCGCGGAGAGCGTCAGGATCATCGACAGGATCTCGTCCACTGCGCGCTGGTTGAAGATCACGACGTTCAGGCCCGCCTTGGCGAGATCGCGCGCGATGTCGGCCTGCAGGTCGGAAAAGCCGAGCACCAGGTCGGGCTTCAGCTCCAGAATCTTGTCCGTTTTCGCAGAGAGAAACGCCGACACTTTCGGCTTGTCGCGCCGCGCCTCGGGCGGGCGCACGGTGTAGCCCGAGACGCCGACGATGCGCTGCTGCTCGCCGAGCAGATACAGCGTCTCGGTGGTCTCCTCGGTCAGGCAGACGATGCGTTGCGGGTAACGCGCGGGCACCGGCTGAGGATATCATCCGCTCCATGGGACCCCTTGCAGGCATCCGCGTGCTCGAATTCGAGGCGATCGGCCCGGGGCCGTTCGCCGGCATGCTGCTCGCCGACATGGGCGCCGACGTGCTGCTCGTCGACCGTCCGGCGGCCGCCGACCTGGGGCTGAAGCGCGAGCGCTGGAACGACGTCATGATGCGCGGCCGGCGCTCGGTCACGCTCGACCTC